>SLLJ01000058.1 GCA_007134165.1 Nitriliruptoraceae bacterium
CGAGCGGGTGCTGGTGACCGACGAGGCCAGTGCGACCTTCGAAGCGGACGCGGCCATCGTCACCGTGCCCGTGGCCGTCCTGCGGGCGCGCGACCTCACCTTCGTCCCCGACCTCACCGAGGAGCGGTGGGCGGCGATCGACACGGTCGAGATCTGGGGAGGCATCAAGATCTTCCTCGAGTTCGCCGAGCGCTTCTTCCCGACGTTCCTGACGTTCCCGGACAGCTTCACCAGCGCCGGCCAGTGGCTGTACTACGACGCCGCGCACGCCCAGGACAGCGGCCATCACGTGCTCGGGCTGTTCGCGGTCGGCGCGCCCGCCACGCGCTACCAGGGGCTCGACCATGACGCCGTGCGCGACCGGGTCCTGGCCGAGCTCGATGGGATCTTCGACGGTGCGGCCTCCCGCAGCTACCGCCGGCACGTCGTGCAGGACTGGAGCGCCGAGCCGTACATCCGCCAGGCCTACGTGGCCGACCACGCCGATGCGCAGCTCGTGCGCACCCTCGGCCAGCCCGCCAGCGAGCGCGTGCTGTTCGCCGGGGATGCCTACACCGACGGCCGCAACTGGAGCGAGGTCCACGTCGCCGCGGCTGCCGCCCGGGCAACGGTCGATCGGCTGCTGGCCTCGTGGTGAGGACGCGACCCCGCACGGACGACGCACCGGGGCCCGGCGTCCAGTCCGGTGCCGCCACTGGACCCCGCGGGGCGTCGCCGTTCTCCCCAGTGGCGGACTCCGGTCGGCGGGGCCGCGCATGCCCCTGTGCTCCCAGGTGTCGGCTGGTGCCCCGCGCATCCGGCCACCGCCGCGACGGGAGCCGTGACCTTGGAGCGAACCGGGGCAGGGCAACGGGGAGGAATGGCTCAGACCACCTTCGCCTTCGTGCACGGCAGGGGCGAACACGGACCCGACCTGACGGACTGGCGGCGCCCGGTGCACGACCAGCTGGTCGCCGCCGGGATCACGCCGCCGGCCCTGGACAGCCCGCGGTGGGTGGAGCTTCGCTACGACGACCTGCTCAACGGTGAGGTGGACCCCGCAGCGTTGACCTGGCCGGCACGTCCCCAGGTCCCGGTCGAGGCCGTCAGGGCCTATGCGGCGCGCAACGCGGCCCTGCGTGAGCTGGCGGTCGCCCCGCGCGCGGTCGGGGCTTTCGACGTGCTCAACAAGGGGATCCGCGAGGCGAGCCGGGTCCTGCTGGCGATGAAGCGGATCCCGGTCACCGTCGACCTGCAGTCCCTGCTCATCAGGACGATGACCGACGTGCGGCGGTTCGCGTCCGAGGAGAGCCTGCGGCTGTGCATCGTGCACCGGCTGCTTCAGGGGATGCCCGAGGGCGAGGTCGTCCTGGTCGCGCACAGCCTGGGCACGGTCGCCGCCCTGGAGCTGCTGCCCTACCTGCCGACCACCACCACGGTCCGGCTGCTGATCACGCTCGGGTCGCCCGCGGCGCTCGACCAGCTCCAGGAGCAGACCGACCTGGCCGGGTCCGGCGCGCCGTTCCCCGCGGACCGGGTGGAGGGTTGGCTGAACCTGGTCAACTCCGGGGATCCGGTCTGCCTCGGAGCAGGGCTGCGAGGCCGCTTCGCGATGGTCACCGACCACCGGATCCGACCCCGGTGGTCCCACGTGTGGGAGGAGTTCCACGGCGTGCGCACCTACCTCGCCGACCCGATCGTCGGCCAGGCGCTGAGCCTGGCGCTGCCCGGCGGTCCGGCGCTCGTGCCCTACCTCGACCAGCGGCAGGTGCAGAGCGACGGGATGCTCCCCAGCTACATCAGCGTCGCCTTCGCGGGCGGACTCGCCGAGGGCGCCGCCAAGCACAAGCACCAGGTCCGCGCTCGCCGCATCCTCAACGAGGAGCTGCTCGGCGCCCTGTCGCAGGCAGGGGGCCGCGAGGTCACCTGGACCGACGTCGAGCTGCGGGTCGGCGCCTGGGTCGCCGCCGGTCAGCCCCGGAGCCACCGCCTCAGCGTGCTGATGCACGCGGCCATGTCCGACCCGTTCGCGCCGTTCGACCCCGGCCTGTCCGAGGACGACAAGGCCACCGGGCTGCGGCTGCTCGCCCAACGTCTGGGGCTCAGCGGCGAGGACGCCGGGGAGATCGGCGAGCTGCTCGAGTCGTGCTGGCGCGTCGCGCGCAACGAGAAGCGGTCGGGCACCTGGAAGAAGGTCCTCATCGGCGCGGGTGTCACGGCCGCCGCCGCGCTCGCCGCACCGCTGGCGATCGGGGCGTTCGCCGCGGTAGGCGCGGCCGGCGCGGCCGCGATGTCCTCCGGCCTGGCGGCGCTGGGAGCCGGGGGGATGGCCGGGGGCCTGTCCACGCTGGCGGCCCTGTCGGCCGGTGCCGGCATCATCGGCGGGCAGCTGGCCGGAGGTACCCCGACCCAGCTGCTGCAGGACGAGACCGCGATGGCCCAGGAGCTCGCCGGCCGGGCCGCCATGGTGCGGCTGCTCCGGGGCATCGACGGTGACGACGACGCGCAGACGGCCGCGGACCAGAGCCTCACCGGGCTGCGCGAGCTCGAGGACGAACTCGAGACGCTCGTCGAGCGTCACGAGACCTACTCCTCTTCGGACGCCGAGGCAGCACAGGCGGCCGGACGCAACCTCGCCCGGGTCCGGGCCGTGCGTACCTGGCTGGAGGAGAAGGCCCCGAGTGACCGTGAGCGTTCCGGGCAGCCACCGCTGGCCGAGCTCAATGATCCGTCGGGAGCGTCGACGTCGGGGTGATCCGGTATCGGGGTGGCCTGACCTCGGGGTGGCCAGACATCGAGGTGGCCTGACCTGGAGGGAGGTCGCCCCGGACGTGGCGCCGGCCAGGTGTGGGGACCTTCGGCGTCCCGGACGGTCACGGCAGCGCGGCCAGCTGCCGAGCGAGCGTGTCGATCCGGTCGCGGTCCTCGAGCCGGTCGAGCAGGTGACCGGGAAGCTGCTGCGCACCGTGATGAGCGCCGGCGAGCGCACCGGCCATGGCCGTGACCGTGTCGGTGTCACGACCCAGCGAGATCGCCGCGACCATCGCGTCGATGGGGTCGTGCCGGTTGGCGAGGAACACCGCGAGCGCAGCCGGCACGGACTCCACCGCCGACACGCCGCTGCCGAACTGCCGGGCGAGACCCATCAACTGGTCGGGATCGTCGCCCTCCACCAGGATCGCTTCGAGCCGTTGCCGCAGATCCGCGGTGACGAGGTGCTCGATGGTCGATGCGAGGTGGAGGTCGGCCACCTCGGCGTGCCGCTCGGCGCGGGCGGCGAGCACGATCGCGCAGGTGAGCAGGACCGCGCCGTCGACCCCGAGGGGATGGGCATGGGTGACCCGGGCCTGGGCGGCGGCGAGCCCGGCCGCGCGCGGGAGATCGCCATGGGAGACGATGGCCACGGGCGCGCAGCGCATCGCCCCACCGTTGCCGAACGAGCCACCGTCGTCCAGGGTGCGGGCGGCCTGCTCGTAGGTGTGGCCCTCGGCGGCGAAGGCGAAGACCTTTCCGGGCCCACGGGCGTACCCGCGCCAGGGCTGGTCGTGGTAGGCCGCAGCGAACGCATCGCCGAGGTGCTGGGAGTCGACCCTGCCATCGCAGGCCAGCAGCGACTCGGCGAGCGCGATCGCCATGTGGGTGTCGTCGGTACAGCGCAGCGGCCCGTCCTCGCCGACCAGCCGCAGGATCCGGCGGGTCGGGACACCTCGGCGTCGGCCCTCGAAGGGCGCGCCGAGCGCGTCGCCGAGCGCGGTGCCGAGCAGCGCGCCGACATGGCGGTCGATGCGGTCAGGCGAGGAGTAGGAGGAGGTGGGGTTCATCGCCGGCTCCCTCGGTGAGAACGACCGTCGCGTCCTGCGGGGTCGGAGAACGGATGTCGGTTCAGTCCGCGGCGAAGAATGCCCGGGTGTCGTCCATGGAGAGGTGACGAAGTTCGTGCCGGCGGTGCCGAGTGCGTCGCTTCTCGCGCCCTGCACCCCCGTGCTCACCGCCCGCGGACTGCCGTCACCATGCCCGATGCCTGTGACAGGACGCATCGCGGAGTCGGTCAGAGCCGCCCTTCCGGTCGAGCCGCACCCTGGTTGGCTCCTGTGCGATGACGTCCGCCGTTGCTCTCCCCGTTCGGCGGGGTGGCAGCTGCCGCAACCGAGCAGCACCGGTCGAAGGTGCCGGGTCGCGCCCTCGCGTCGCGGCTCAGTGCGAGGCGCCCGGATCGACGTCACCGACGAGGAACACGCCCACCGCACCACGCGGCACGTTGGAGAACTTGTGGGTCACGAAGGGGTAGAAGCCCTCGACGTCGAAGGTGAACTCCACGAACCCGCCCTGGGCCGGCTGCAGGTCCAGCGCCTGGCCACCACCGGGGGCGTCCCGGTCGGGGTGCAGGCGGTAGGAGCCCTCCTTGTACACGGTGTCGAAGATCGTGCCGATCACGTGGAAGGAGCTGTTCTCGCTCGGGCCGGGCACGAGGTCATCGAAGGTCCACAGCTCCTGGGTCACGCCGGGTGCCACCTCGCCCTGGATCTGGGTGGCCCGGATCTCGAGCTCGTGCACGTTCTGATCGGGGGCCGGGGGCAGCCGTGGGTCGCGTGCCACGAAGCCGTCGGGAGGGGCAGCGTTGGGGTCGTAGGACAGCGTGCCCTCGTAGGTCGTGCCGACGGTGACCAGCTGCCCGCCACCCTCATGATCGTGGGCGACACTGCCCCCGTCGCCCACGACGTTCAGCGTCCCCTGCATGCCCGCTTCGCGGTGCCCGGGCACGGTGCACAGGACCGTGTACACCCCCGGCTGCAGCTCGGCGGTGTCGAAGGTGTAGGACTCCCCCGCGTCCAGCATCGGGGTCCCGACGTCGTGTCCCTCGACCACGAGGTCGTGCGGGATCGCCCCGACGTTGACCACCTCCACGCTGCCCCCGGCAGCCACCGTCAGCTCGCCGGGGCGCACGTCCATCTCGTCGATGTCGACGCGGACCTCGCTCGGTGCAGCCACCGGCGCACCCGCGGCCTGCGGTCCCCCGGAGCCGCTCGACGACCCGGACGCGACGATCAACGCCCCGGCACTCAGGGCCAGGGTGACCACGACCCCCGCGAGCACGGCCACCATCAGCGACGAGCGGACCTCGTCGGTTTCCTCGGTGCTGGTCGTCGACCTCATGCTGGCTCCTCCTCGCCCCCGTCGCTGGTGGTGAACTGCGGCCTCCCAATACCTTTACAAATTAACTAACCTTTGGCGCTTAGAAAGGGGTATTCTGGGCCGCATCGATCCGTGGCGGGGGGGCGGCGCCGACCCACGGCGCGCGACCACCTCCCCGGCTCCCCCACCCTGGAAGGGACCGCACGATGCCCCACACCCCCCACACCGAGTCCCAGGTCGTCACCAAGGTGCACCGCGAGCTGCCGATCTCCGCCCAGGCGACGACCTCGCGCGCGCTGCTGCACAACGATGCCGCACGCGTGGTGGTGTTCGCGTTCGACACCGGCGAGCAGCTCACCGACCACGCTGCCGCCAAGCCCGTCGTCGTGCAGGTCGTCGAGGGGCGCCTACGCTTCCACCTCGAGGGCGCCGAGCACGAGCTCGCGGCCGGGGACGTGGTCTACCTCGCGCCCGGTGCGCCGCACGCGCTCGAGGCCCTCGAGCCCTCCCGGCTCACGCTCGTGCTCATCGAGCAACCGCGGTGAGATGCAGCCCCGCGCCGGCCAGGCACCTCGGGCGGCAGCCCCGTGGTGCGCGGCCCGTACCCCTGTGCACCCCCACCCGGAGGTGGATGTGAGCGACAAGCTCGCCAAGCGTGCGCGCAAGGCACGTATCGACACCATGCAGCGCCACGTGCTGGTGTGCACCGACGACGACTGCGGGGGCACCGCCACCGCCAAGGCGCTGCGCAAGGCGATCGACGCCCACGGCCTGCGCAGCACGGTCTCGGTCGCCAAGGTCGACTGCCTCGGGATCTGCAACCCGGGGACCATCGCCGTGGTCTATCCGGACGGCGTCTGGTACGCCGGGCTGACGCCCCGCCGGGCCGAGCGGCTGGCCACCGAGCACCTGCGTGACGGGCAGGTGGTCACCGCCTGGCGGTTCCATACGAACCCGCTCGGCCCCGCCTGCCGCAGGTCGGCGCCACCCGCGGACTGAGGTTCCCTCATCGTTCGCCGGCGACTGGACACGCCCGGCCGGGCCCCGGCCAGCGGGCGGTCAGGAGGTTGCCGATACCCGCTGCTGCTCGCAGTAGCGCCGGCGCTCCTCGGGCTCGAGGCCCAGGTCGAGTGACGCCTCGACGTTGAGGATCACCACGGCCGAGGCGAACGAGGAGCGCTCGATCTCGGCCGCGACCTCGGCCCGGGCGGCATCGTCGGGCGCGGTGGCCAGCCGCAGCCCGAGGTCGTAGGCCAGCTCGCGCCAGAGCCCGATCAGCGCCACGCTGTCGACCTCGGCCCCCGCGGGGATCAGCGTCTCGGCCAGCGTGGCCAGCCCCAGGTCGAAGCGCTCACCCGACCCGACCAGCATCGGGTCCTGCACGGCCGCGATCACCTCGTCGACCAGGAAGAAGTCCGTGGTGTCCGCCGCCACGGGGTCGGGCGCGCTCTCCAGCAGCAGCGCGACGGAGTAGGCCAGGTCGCGGCTGATGTGGGCGTTCATGCCCAGCATCACGTCGATGGCGGCGCTGACCCGCTCATGGTCGGCGGCCTCGAAGGCGACCTGCCAGGCGGGGGGCACCTCATCGATGCGGCCGGCCATCCAGTTGTCGATGGCCTCGAAGTACAGCACCGCGAACACGGCGTCGAGGTGCGCGAGCTCCGCCGGATCGACGAAGAAGCCGTCGCGGGCCACGTGCTCCTCCACGCCCCGCGTCGTCTCCAGGTAGGTGAAGGCGAACGGTGCCTTGTGGTCACAGCCGAGCTCGTCGAAGCGCGCCTGCATCTCGTCGATGACCGCCTCGAGGCACGGCTCGACGCCGGCGATGCAGGCGTTGGGCGAGGCCGGGTCGATGCCGGCCGCGAAGTCCTCGGCGATCGGCGCCCACATCGCGGTCCGTGGCTGGTGGGGGCTCACGGGCCCCGGACCGAACCCGGCGCCCAGCGGTGGGGGTGGCGCGGGGGGTCGGGCGGCGGCGATACCGAAGGGCACGGCCGCCAGCACCAGCAGGGCGGCGGCAGCCAACGCGGCGATCGACCTCGGCGTCATCGGCCCGGATCCCTGCGCCGCAGCGCCAGCGTGGTCGCGACCAGTGGGATCACCACCAGCGCGAGCAGGCACGCCACCGCGGTCAGCCAGGCGCCGGGGGTGTGTGCCCAACGCGGGTTGGGCGACGGTGGTGCGGTCATCGCCTCCACCACCGGGATCGGATCGCTGGCATCGACGGTGCGCAGCTCACGCAGACGCTCCCCGAACTGCTGAAGCTCGTTGAGGTCCGACGTCGAGGCAGCGCCGGCCACGCCCCACTGCGCGCTGGACAGCAGGCTGGCCTCGCGCAGCACCGGACGGTCGACGACCTCGGGCAGCACCGCACCGGCTGCGGTGATCAGCTGCAGGATCAGCAGCACCGGCAGGATGCTCGTAGCGCGCTGGGCGCTGCCGGCAAGCGCCGACACCAGCAGCCCCTGCGCCATGGCCGCCAGGCCCGCGAGGATCACGATCACGGTCACCTCCAGCGGCCCGAAGCCGAGCAGGACCGCGTCGGTCGGGCCGCCCTGGCGCACCAGGACGAACCCCGTGAGCACGATCGCCTGCAGCGTGGTGGCGGCCCCGAGCACCAGGGCCTTGGACCCCACGTAGGCCGACAGCGACACCCCGACCGTACGTTCCCTGCGCAGGATGACCAGTTCCCTGGCGATCTCGCGAACCGCGTTGTTCGCCCCCAGCCACGTGGCACCGACCATCAGCAGGAAGAGCACCAGCCCGGCGGCCGAGACGAAACGGACCTCCGACTCAGAGGGGGGCGCCAGCTCGCCGGCCGGCAGCGCGATCATCATCAGCAGCCCGAGCACCGGCGCCTGCGCCACCAGCAGCGCGAGGTTGCGACGATCGGCGACCAGGACCTCGAGGTACCTCGACGTCAGGGTGCGCAGCTGCTGCATCCAGGACTGGGACGCGCTGGTCGTGACCGCGGCTGCGGCGTCCTCGTTGCGCTGCTGGCTCGGACCATGCGGGGTGGCCCGCCAGTCACGGTCGGGGGCGGCGGTCAGGTCCGCGAACACCTCGGCGAGCTCCTCGCGACCGAAGTGGGCCGGCGCGGTCTGGGTCGGACCGACGTAGGCCGGCACTCCCCCGGGCGCGAGCACGAGGACCTGGTCGCACAGCCGCAGGTTGTCGATCTCGTGGGTGACCACGATCACGGTGCGCTCACCGTCGGCGAGCGTGCGCAGCAGCTGCATCAGCGTGCGGGCCAGGCCCAGGTCCAGCCCGGAGGCCGGCTCGTCGAGGAACAGCAGCGACGGCTGGGTGAGCAGCTCCAGGGCCACACTCGTGCGCTTGCGCTCGCCGCCCGACAGCTGCTGGACGGGGACCTCGGCCCGGTGGGCGATGTTCAGCTCGGCCAGGACCTCGTCGATGCGCTCGGCGCGCTCGGCGTCGGTCACGTCGGAGGGGAACCGCAGCCGTGCGGCGTGCTCCAGCGCCCGGCGCACCGGCAGCTCGCCGTGCAGGATGTCCTGCTGCGGCACGAACCCGATCCGGGTGCGCAGCTCGTCGTAGTCCTCGTACAGGTCGCGTCCGGCGTAGGTGACCGTGCCGGCCGTCGGTGGCGGCAGGCCGGCCAGCGCCGCCAGCAGCGTGGACTTGCCCGACCCCGACGGCCCGACGATGCCCAGCAGCGAGCACTCGGTGAGTGAGAACGACACGTCGTCGACGATCGTCGTCCCGGCGATCTCCACGGTGATCCCCGCCGCCTCGAAAGTGACCGCGCCGGTGTCGCGGTACTCCTCGAGCCGGTCGCCCACCAGCCGGAACTCGCTCAGGCCGACCCCGACGAGGTCGAGATCCTCGAGGATCGCCCGGTTCGTGCGCCTGCCGTTGACGAAGGTGCCGTTGCCGCTGCCGAGGTCGACCAGTTCCAGGCCCAGCTCGGTGCGCCGCAGCTCGGCGTGGTACTTGGAGACGAGGATGTCACCCACGACGATGTCGTTGTCGTCCGCGCGACCGATGCGGGTCAACGTCCCGAACAGGTGGGAGGAGACCAGGATCCCCGTCGGGGCATGGTGGCCCTGCACCGCACCGGGCTCGACGTGCAGCTGCAGGGTCGGGCCGCGCTCGGCGTCGCCGAGCCGCAGCTCGAGCGCGCCGTCGACGACCACGCGCGAGACCTGCTCCCCGTCGCGCCAGGTGCCGAACCGGCTGCCGTCGCGGAACTCCCAGCCCTGCGGCGTGAGCTGCAGGGTGCCGTGCTCCCGGCTGACCCGCGGGTCCTCGATCCGGACCTCGCACTCCGGTGACCGGCCGACGGTCCAGGGCCCCGGAGCGCCCAGCGTCTGTGACCGTCCGTCCACGACGACCGACAGCGAGGTACTCACGGTGCTCACCACTCGCTCTCCATCCTCAGGTCCTCGGGCAGGAGGGATCCTAGGTCAAGCGAACACCTCGGGTTCGTCGCGGGCAGCTGGTCGCCGCCGCACACCGGGGCACGGACCGGCGCCACCACCATCGGGCGGCCGCGTGCCACGGGAGATCGCTCGCCAGCGACACCAACCCGAGCCACCGGAGCATCGCAACGTACGGGAGGTGCTCGCTGGGCGCAGACCGAGGCCGTAGCCTCCCGGCAGCGGGCCTCACCTGCTTCGCCGCCGACCCCAACCAGGAGCTGACGATGGTGCCCTGCGAGCACTGCGAGACACCCTACGACCCGATCGGGACCCGGTGGAAGTGTCCCCACTGTGGCTTCAAGAACCACTGCTGCGGCTGACCGACGCAGACCTTCCGCCCGGCCGGTGTGGCCCTGACTACTGCCAGCTTGGCGGCGTCCATCAGACCGGGGATCAGGCTGGTTCGGATCTCCCGGTGGGCTGCCTGCATGGTGTCCTCGACGAGGGTGCAGGTCATCGCGATGAGCTTGGTCGCGAACTGATCGGTGACCTTCCACGCATCGACGAGGTGTGCGGCCCAAGGGCGGCGGACGGCCCGGTGTCCGCCGAGGCCGCCGACCTGCGAGCGGCCGACGCTGCGCGCTCTGGCGGCGTCGCCGATGAGCTCGCAGATCGTGGGTCTGGAATGCGACGGCGCGCCGGGTAATACCGTCAGCAGGCCTCGACGCCTCGGTTCGGTGCTGGCACCGACGAAGCGGACCACCGCGCCTGCCGCGTCGTGGCTTCAGTGGCCGTGCTCGAGCAGCCAGTCGGTGAGCTCGTGGTGGCGGTGGTCGAGACCGGTGCCGGTGAAGCGGCCCTGCTGCCGGTCGCCGACGATGTGGCCGTCGACCAGGTACAGGACGCGGGAGGTGTGCGCGGCCACCTTCGCGTCGTGGGTGACGAGCATGATGGTGGTGCCTTCGGCGTTGAGCTCACCGAGGATGTCCATGATCTCGGCGGCGGCGGCGGAGTCCAGCGCCCCGGTCGGTTCGTCGCCGAGCAGGATCCGGGGCTCGTTGATCAGCGCCCGGCAGATGCCGATGCGCTGCAGCTGCCCTCCGGAGGCTTGCGTGACGTCACGGTCGGCGAGTTCGGCCACCCCGGTGCGCTGCATCAGGGCCATGGCCCGCTGGTTGAGCTCGGATCGCGGTGCGAGTCCGGCGAGGTAGGCGGGCAGCACGATGTTGTCGAGCAGGGACAGGTTCTTGAGCAGGTAGACGTGCTGGAAGATGAACCCCATCGTGGTCAACCGCAGGCGGGCGAGCTGCTTCTGGTTCAGCGACCCGAGGTCCTGCCCGGCGAACTCGACGCTGCCGCCGGTCATGGTGTCCATGCCGCTGATGGTGTAGAGCAGGGTCGACTTGCCGGATCCGGACGGGCCCATCACCGCGATGAACTCGCCGTCACCGACCTTGAGGTCCACCGCCTGCAGGACCCGGTGTCCGTCGAAGGTCTTGGTGAGCCCCTGGGCGTCGAGCACGGCGGTTGCGGTGGTCACGGTCGTCACGGTGGGTCCCCTACTCGGTGGTGAGGCTGGCGATGCTGGCGGTCGAGATCGAACGGGAGCTGGCCACGGTCGCTGCGGTTACCGCACCGAGCAGCGCGGCCGGCAGCAGCAGGTACGCGAGCAGGGGGTTGACGGCGAAGGCGATCTGGCTGGTGCCCTGGCCGAGCATCTCGAACCCGCCGAACATCGCCTCGAACATCAGGTTGAACAGCATCTCGCCCAGGGTGTTGGCCGCCACGGTGCCGACGACGACACCCACCAGGAGCACCAGCAGGATCCTGGTCAGGTACTGGCGACGCAGGCCGGCGTCATCGGCGCCGATCGCTCGTTGGATCGCGATCGGCCCGGCGTCGCGTGCCAGCAGCATGCGCGCGAACAGGGCGGTCATCAGCACCGCGAGCGCGATCGCCACGAGCACGGAGACGCCGGCGGCCAGGGTGATCTGGTCCGCGATCGGACCGAGCGTCTGCCCCTGCCACTGCTCGATCGCGGCGACTCGTGCCGGCGCGAGTCGCTCGCCGTAGTCCTGAGCGGTCGCGGTGGCATCCGTCCCCGCCG
>SLLJ01000162.1 GCA_007134165.1 Nitriliruptoraceae bacterium
ACGAACTGTGCGCACGGCTCCACAGGACCGGTTCTTCGGTGAGCGGAGAGATCCCCGGGGCCTCCCACGGCCGGGCTATGCCCACGACGCTGACATCATCGGTGGCGCCGACCTGTGCCGGCGACCACACCTGACGGCCGTCGGCAGCTTGCCGTCTGGAAAGGTGGTACAGCGTGAAGGCGAGCGGGACCGCGACGGGCAGGAAGAGTCCAAGCCACATGATCACCCAACAGCGGACGTCTCCCAGCATCCCGTGCTCAAGACGGGACGTCAGCGCCCACGGCCGACAACCTAGCCTGCGTTCCGGGCTCTCGGGTTCGGCGCTGGCTGGTTGAATGTCCCGTGAGCGCAGGATTCCCGGTCGTTCTCGCAAGCCGACACCGCGGTCGGGGACCGGATGCTCAGCGTTGCCGCGTGTCGACCTTCAGCGGGTTCGGCCATGGGCTTGCCCCCGGGTGCCGGGCACCGGCGAGCGGCCCTATCGGAGCGGTAGGCGGGGCGTACTGCTGGTCGGTCGTCGTGCGGCATGCTCGGGCGGGCGGAGGGAGACGGGGTGTCGTCGGAGGTGCGCGCGCCAGGTCTCGACGACGTGGGAATGCTCGGCAAGCTGCATGTCGCGACGCGGCGGGCGGCCTATCCGGGGGTGATGCCGGACGCCTACCCCGAGTCTGCCATCGATGGGATCGCGGGGCGCCTGCAGGACACCGACACGTCGTCGAGGAGTTCCATTCCATCGCCGACATCCTGGCCGGCGCGATCGGGGTCGAACCGGGCGAGCGGACGCGGACGAGGGTGGCACAGCGCAATGGGCATCGCCCGAAGCAGGTGCCGACCCCGGCTGGCGACGTCAACGTGCAGATCCCGAAGCTGCGCGAGCCGCGACGTCGGATCGATACGGCCCTCTCGGCGGCGATCGTGACCGCCTACATCGTCGACACCTTGGCCGGAAGGTCACGGTGCGCGGCGCATGCGACGGTCGTCCCCAACCCGGACTGCTGGCGAGCTCCGCAGACCGCCAGGGCGCGACCCGTACGGACCACCCGCCACACCGCGCCTGCGGCCGACGCGAACCGGTTGTCGGAGCATCCTTCATCCGATCCTCCGCGGAAGGGTCATGTGCCCAGGCGCCGCGCCAGGTACGCCTCGAGCCGTCTCAGCTCTGGGCTCGGCACGAGTCCCTGCTCGAGGAGGGTGCTACGGATGTCCGTCAACCGCCAGAGTGCCCTGCGGCCATGCCCCTGCTCCGCGAGGAGGCGTGCGATGGTGAGGTGGTAGTGCTCCGCGGTCACGTCGATGACGGTGGCCGCCTCAGCCGCGCGGATGGCCTCGTCGAGCTGTCCCGCCTGTTCCGCGGCAGCGATCATCAGGTCGTGCATCTCGAGCAGCTCCCGCTCGAGGTGTCGTCGGATCGTCATGACCCACCGGTGATCGTCGTACCCCGGGGCGGCCTTGCCCGTGTACGCGTCGATGGCCACGGATGCAGCGAGGTGCGGCTGCGTCTGTGTGCTACGGGCGCGGCGCACCCGCTCGAGAAACTCCTCCACGTCGATCTGCACGTCCGCATCGAGCTGCAGCCTGCTCCCCCGACGCTCGATGAGTGGACCGTGGTTCGTTCGGGTGCGGTGGAGCACGGTGCGCAGCCGTTCCCGACCCTTCCGTGTCTCCTCGCCTGGCCACAGCGCATCGATCGCCCGGTCCACCGTGACCGAACGACCAAGCAGTGCCAGCAGCGCGAACAGCTCGCCGGTACGACCGCCGAGCCCTATCGCGGCCCCGTCACGCTCGACGCTGAGCTCACCAAGCACCCGCAGTCGGATGCCGTCGTCGAGCCCTAGCTCCTGCATGCTGGCCGAGTGGGGGGAGCCGAGCCTTCGCAACCCTCGTGCGATCTGCGGCTCACGGATCAGCGGCAGATCGGGGAACCCGAGCTGCGCCGCCTGCTCGAACGCCGCCGCCGACAACGCACTGGCGTCGTCGTGCCCGTGGAGGCGGCGGACGTGGGCATGGAGCAGTGTCACCCGCCAGCGGTCGCGCGGCAGGACGACGCCACCATCCTCCAGCGCCGCAAGTGCAGCGATCGCACGGTCGTACTCGCCAGCATGCGCAGCGACGACGAAGTTCGACAGCAGGAGCGTCGTTGGGCTACCCGGTTGCCGCTGCTGGGCATCGTGCAGGAACCGGCGCGCTTCGCCAGTTCTCCCGACACGTGCCAGAAGCTGGGCGGCATCCACCGCGAAGGCCGCGTGATCGTCCGTGCCGATGATCGCCGACGAACTCGCCACGGCTTGACACGCTGCCCACGTCGGTTGCTCCGCTCCACGCTGTGATGCGCTCCCCGCTGCCCCCCACCGTGCGTAGGCGGCGGCCCGATCGTTGCCGGTCGTGCCGGCCCCGTGGGCCGAGCGTCGCAGCACGGCGAGATCGGTCTCCGCGTCCTGGTACCGGCCGAGGTCGATCAGCACGAAGGGTCGATGCGAGAGCACAGCGACGCGGGCACGCGGCGTGTCCCGGCCGGCGTGCAGGGCCTGATCGAGCTGCTCCAGTGCGAGGTCGTAGCGGCCCAGGGGCAGGTTCGCGTGGATCGCGGCGACCGTGAGGCTCGCCGCGGCGTGGATACCGGCTCCCGACTGGGTGAACAGCTGCGCGCTCCTAGCGAGCTGCCTGGCACCCCGACGGAGCTCGGCCACGGTTCCGGTGGCCGCCGCCGCCCGCCCGAGTCCACCGAGCAGACGGGCACGTGCGGTTGGTGGGAGGGCTGGCGTCGCCAGGATGGACTCCGCGGCGGCTAGGACCGACGCATCGCCCACCGCGAGGGCGCGCATCGTGAGCTCGGCAGCGCGTACCTCAAGCCGGTCGGCCATCGACGCCGTACCGGGGTACGCGTCGATCAGCCATCGCGCGCGCTCCAGCGTCTCGCGGTACTCCTCGGTCTGACCGACGAGCACCAGGGCATCGGCGAGCCGCACCAGAATC
>SLLJ01000151.1 GCA_007134165.1 Nitriliruptoraceae bacterium
CACAACCGGCCTCGTGGGACACGACCATCGGATGTGACACGCAGCCGTCAACACCGTTCGGACGGCACCACGACCGGCACACCACCGGCCGTAGACAGAAGTTGAAACATCAGGAACGGTAGGGGTACGGGTTGGGAACGCAACCGTAGGTCGACTTCGACAGCTGCATCATCACCGGGGCGATCCGGCCCGGACCGGGGCAGGGCCGGTGCCCGAAGCCGAGCCCGTGGCCGACCTCGTGGTTGACGAGGTAGCCGCGGTACAGGGTGAGGTCGGGGACGTGGGGCACCGAATGGAACCAACGGTCGGCGTTGAGCACGGCGAAGCGTCCGGTCCAGCACGAGTAGTAGCCGCCCGTGCGCAACCCGACCTGCCCGCACAGCCGATCGACCGTGCGGGGGGTGGCCAGCAGCACCCGGATCCGGGCCTGCGAGGCGTCCTGCACCCGCTGCATGCGCACCGTGCCCCGCGCGGTCCACCCGTGCCGTGGGTCCCCGAGGTGTTCGTCGACGAACTCGGTGAACTCCTCGAGATCCTGGCGGCTGCGCAACCCGTCGGCGATCTCGACGGTGTAACGCACGAGCCGACCGCTGGTGCCGAAGACCGCGCTTCGGCCCGGCGCGCGGTACCACCCCTCACCCACCCGGATCGGCGGCGGAGGCGGCGGGGGCGCCTCGATCAACGCGAGCTCACGGTCGAGCAGGGAGAGCTCGGTGGCCGGGGTGCCGAGGACGGGCTCACCCTGGGCCGCGGCCCCTATCGCGATCCCGGCGCCGAGTCGCCAGGAGGGCACCCGTGCCGGATCGACGTCGAGGTGCAGGGCCGGGGTCATGGTGATCGTGGCCAACTCGTGGTCGAACCAGCGCGCGCCAAACGTCACCGCCGCGCCCAGTCCAGCCTGCGATGCGCCTTCGGGGGCGGTGGCCGGATCCTCGATCACGTCGAGATCGAAGCCGGCGACCTCGGGCCGCTCGTCGACGCCGCCCCACAGGGTCCAGCCGCCCGCGACGGTGTGCCGCAGGTGCGTGCTGGTCTCGGCCGACTGCACGACGTCGACCATGGTCCCGGCGACCACCTGCCCGTCGCCGGTCAGGGACACCGTCAGCGTGGGCACGACCACCGCGGGCACCCCACCGGGGCGCAGCACGAGCGGCGCGAACTCGGCGGTGTAGATCACGGTGTCGTCCGGCAGTTCGCGAGCGGCGGCAGAGGCGCGAGACGCCACCTCGACGTGCAGCCGGGTCGTCTGGTTGCCCTCGAGTTGCGTGCCGACGGCCGCGACGTCCGCCGCCGGCCCGGCAGCCGTCACGGCGGTGGGGGTCTGAGGGTCCGTGGCGGTGAAGGGGTGTCGGGGGGCCAGCGCCACCTCGACGACGGCCGTCAGGTCGAGCACGACGTGGCCCGACACCCGGACTCCGTCGGCCAGCGAAACGCCTGGCTCGAGGTCGAGGCGCAGCCCACCGGCCGCCGAGCTCGCGACCCGCACACCCTCGGCGACCACCTGCTCGGCAACGACCAGATCGCGCGTGAGCGGCCGCTCGACACGGTCGCGACCGGCGTGCACGGCGTCGGTCAGCGCCGCCGGTTCGGTGCGCACGCGCCAACCGTCGATCGCCGTGATGCGGCGCAGCAGGCCGGTGGGCGCAAGGGCGAAGGGCTCGGCGACCACCACGTCTCCGACCGCCAGCGAGTTCGGGACCGTGACGAACGCCAGAGTGCCGTCGGCGTGCACGTCCGTCACCAGCCGGCGCTGGGTGTCGGTCAGAACCCGGGTGGTGGCGGGTACGAGCGGCGCGCGGGGCGCGGAGGGGGCCAGCAGCCGGCCGTTGTCGGCGACCAGTTCGCCGGTGCGGAGCAGGAAGCTGGCCAGCTGCGCGCGGGTGACCCCGGCCGCCGGAGCGTAGGTGGTCGCGCTGGTCCCCTGCACCACGCCCGTGGTGGCGAGCCGGGCGATGGCGTCGCGATGAACGTTGGCTTCGGGCACGTCGGCGAAGCTCATCGCGGCCACCTGGTCGTCGCCGACCGGTGGGGGCAGCGGTGAGGCGCCGTCGTCGAGATGCTCCGCGAGCCGCACCAGCAGGCTGGCCAGTTGGTCGCGGCGCACCGGGTGTCCCGGGTCGAACCGGTCGGAGGCGGTGCCCCGCACGATACCGATGGCGGCCAGTGCCTCGGCGCTCGGTGCGTGCACGGAGCCTTCGAGGTCGCTGAACCGCCCGTCCTCGGGGACGTCGAGCACCTCGCCGCTCGCGCGCAGCATCCGGGCCAGGAAGGTCGCGAGCTGCCCCCGGGTCACCTCGGTCCCGGGCTGGTAGGCATCGGAGGTGGCACCCGCCGTGACGCCGAGGTCGACCAAGCAGGCGATCGCTCGACCGTGCGTCGCCTCGGGGTCGACGTCGACGAACGGCGGAGCGGGCAGAGGGCCGGGACAGACTCGGGCCAGCGCCGCGACCGAGGGCGGGTCGGCGCCCGGGTCCCCACCGGCCAGGGCCTGGTCGGCGGCCGCCGGCGGCCGTGCCGCCGTCACGACGAGCAGCATGGCGAGCACCATGGCCGGCGCGAGCCGCGCCGAGCGGTGGGCGGTCATCGGCGGTCCTTGTCCTCGACAGCGCACGTCGGACGGGCCACGCGCCCGAGGCTACTGACCCGCAAACGGCCCCGCGACGTCCGCTGTGCGCCGGGCCGTGGGCGGCTGGTGCCGCAGGGTGCTTGCAGGCCGGGTAGCAACCTGATGGGGTGGTGACAGCCGGCGCACCCGAGCCCGGCGCAGGGAGACGATGATGATCAAGGGCATGGCGGTAGGACTGGTCGCCGGGATCGTGCTCGCACTTGGCGGGGTCGCGGTCGCCAGCGACCTCTTCAGTGACGTGTCGGCCGGTGACACCCACGCACCAGGCATTACCTGGGCTGCCGAGAACGGCCTGATCGCGGGCTTCCCCGACGGCACGTTCCGAGCGGGCGA
>SLLJ01000274.1 GCA_007134165.1 Nitriliruptoraceae bacterium
CGGATCCCGTCTCCGGGTCCGGGGACCGGTTGTCGTCGTGCTCGTCCATGCTGCGGCCTTCCCACCTCGTCATCGATCGCACGAGCTACCCCGGCACGCGCGGCCCCACGACCCGCCACGGTACCAAGGGTTCGGAAGGCCTCAACCGACGGTCGCGAGGAAGGTACGCACCGCCGCGAGGTAGTCCGCGGGAAGGTCGTGGCGCAGACCGTGGCCCCCACCGGACAGGTGCGCCACCTCGACGTCGTCGACCAGGGCGCGGAAGCCGGCGGCGGCCTCGGAGGTGACGATCGCACCGCGTTCCGGGTCACCGGTGAGCAGCAGGACCGGGCAGGTGATGGCGGCCACCAGCCGGGGCCAGTCCAGCGCCGCGTTGCCCTCGAGTTGGTCGGGCAGCGAATCGATGACCCGAGGGCTGACCCGGTGGGTGGCGTCTACCCAGTCGGCGATCGCCGCGTCGGACCAGGCCGGCGCGGCCTCACGCTGCACGGCGGCCAGCTCCGCTCCAGTACGGCGCTTGAGGGCGCTGAGCGTTGCGCGCATGCCGGCATTGTGGGCCCGTTGCAACTCGGTTGGCAGCCCGGCATGGGTCCACCATCGCGGAGGGTCCTCGAGCAGCACCGCCCGCAGCAGCCCTGGCCGGTTCGCGGCGAGCGCCAGCGCCGTTGTCGCACCCATCGAGTGCCCCAGCACCGCGGGCCGGTCGAGGTCGAGCGCCTCGATCACCCCGGCGAGATCCCGTGCATGGTCCGTCGCGGTGTATCCGGCCGGCGGCGCCTCGGAGCGACCGTGTCCGCGGGCGTCGACGAGTACGACATGATGGTCTCGGGCCAGGTCGGTGGCCACCTCGCGGAAGCACCCGCCGTCGTCCGCGATGCCGTGGGCGAGCACGATCGCCGGATGCCCGCTGCGACCCAGTCGCGTGACGTGCAGGCGCACCCCACCGACGAGCAGCAGACGACGCGACGCACCCTGCATGGTACTCCTCGGTGGTGAGGGGTGAGCGCGGTACCGTAGCGGTCATGGTCGCACGGAGACGGCGAGGGCAGTTCGGGTCGTTGGCTGCTGCCCTGATCGCCACCGGCCTGCTGGCCGCGCTGCTCACCGCCTGCGGCACGAGCGCGGACAGCGACGCCCAGGACCCGGCTGCAGCGACGCCACCCGCCGAGCCCGAGCAACCCCGCAGCCCACAGACGGTCTACGTCCATCCCCCACTCGTCGAGGAACCGGTAGAGCCCGCCACCCCCGAATCGGAGCGCACTCCGGCGGTGCCGGATGAGGAGGCAACCGACCTCGAAGACGACCCGGAACCGCAGCCGGAGCCAACGACGCGCACGCCGCTGACCGGCATCCGCATCGCGATCGATCCGGGTCACAACGGGGGAAACTTCGACGCCCCCGGGGTGATCAACGAACTGGTCGATGCGGGCGGCTTCACCAAGCCGTGCAACACCACCGGCGCGGTGGCCGCCGATGGCTACCGCGAGTCGACCTTCAATCTCGAGGTCGCACTGATTCTGCGTGCCCGGCTGATTCAACTGGGTGCAGAGGTGGAGATGACCCGGGTCGATGACCTCGGGGTGGGCCCCTGTGTCGACGCACGCGGCCGCTTCGGCGGCGAGGTCGACGCCGACCTGCTGCTCTCCATCCACGCCGACGGTGCACCGGCAAGCGCGCGAGGCTTCCACGTCATCCGTCCGGCGTCGGCGCGCGCCATCGATCCATCGATCGTGGAACCGTCCCGTGAACTGGCCGAAGCGGTGCGCGACGCGATGATCGAGTTCGACTTCACGCCGGCCGACTACGTCGGTGACGCGGGACTCGTGGTCCGCGACGACCTCGGAACCCTCAACCTGTCCACGGTGCCGGCGGTTCTGCTCGAGGCCGGCAACCTCGGCAACCCCGCAGAGGCCGCCGAACTGCGCGATCCCATGGTGCAGCGCGTGCTGGCCGAAGCGCTCGCCACGGCGGTGGCCCGCCACCTCGGGGTGATCTGACCGGACCCGCAGACGAAGTGCTACGCCGTGCCCTCCCGACCACCACCCTCACGGTATTCGGGGTCACCTCACCGGCACCACCGGCCGTCACCAGCCCGATCGCCCACGACGACACGCTGTAGGCGTGAAGGCCCGGCTGACGAACCCCAGAGTTCGGCAGCCGACCTACCACCGTGCGATGCGAACCCCACCAACCTCCCGGCCCAGCACCCTCCCGGCCGCCGATGTCCCGGCCACCGCATCCCTCCCGCCCGCCATCACCGCCGACGTCCCGCCCGCCGACGCACGAAACCCCGCCACCTCAAGGTTCGTGCCCGACCGGCCACCGCAACGGCACGAAACCCCCACCCACGCAAGGTTGTGCCACCACACCGGGGGAACCCTCACCCAGACCGCCCCGACACGGCACGAAACCCTCGCCCACGCGAGGTTCGTGCCGGCCCGGCTGCCGAACCTTGGGGGGGTTCGGCCGCCTGCCTGCGACCGTTGCGCAGACGGCCCCGCCAACCCTCGACTCGCCCCGTCGCAGCCGCCACCGTCCTGTCCGCCGCAGTAGCCACCGACCACCCGCCCACCGACGCACGAAACCCTCACCACCGCGAGGTTCGTGCCCGACCGGCCACGGCAACGGCACCAAACCCTCACCACCGCGAGGTTCTGGCACCACACCTGGGAAACCTTCGGCCGGAAGGCGCCAGCCCGGCTGTCGAACCGCAGAAAGGTTCGGCAGTCGGCGCTCAGGGCAGTGGGCCCCAGTACGCCTCCACCTCCCAGCTTGGGTACACCGTCTGACAGGGGATGCCGTTGTTCGACGCATCCATCCGCGTGGGCCGACCCTCCGCCAACCAGTACGCCACCGCCTGCGCGTAGGACAACCCCCGCGCATCCAGATCCCGACAGAACAGACCCGAAGGCAACGCCGAGGACCCCGGAACCGGCCCCCAGTACGCCTCCA
>SLLJ01000051.1 GCA_007134165.1 Nitriliruptoraceae bacterium
GACTGGCGCATCGTGCTGCGCCACGTGCTGCCCAACGTCGCCGGGCCGATCATCGTGCAGGCCTCGCTCAGCCTCGCGTTCGCGATCCTGACCGAGGCGGCGCTGTCGTTCGTGGGGGTGGGGGTGCAGCCGCCCCGACCCGCCTGGGGGCTGCTGCTGTCCGACGCGCAGCGCTTCCTGGGCCAGGGCTGGTGGCTGAGCGTGTTCCCGGGCCTGGCGATCTTCGTCACCGTGATGGCCTTCAACCTCGTGGGTGACGGCCTGCGCGATGCGCTCGACCCCAAGCAGCGCTCCGTCATCCAGTCGCGGGGGCAGTGACATGGTCGATGCGACTCCGGTGCTCGAGGTCCGCGACCTCGACGTGCGCTTCGGGACCAAGCGAGGCCTCGCCCACGTGGTGCGTGGGGTGGACTACGACCTGCATGCGGGCGAGACGCTGGCCATCGTCGGCGAGTCCGGCTCGGGCAAGAGCGTGTCCACCCTGGCGCTGACCAAGCTGATCCCGATCCCGCCGGGTCGGGTCAACGGCACCGCCCGGCTGCAGGGAACCGACCTGATCGCCTGCTCCGAGACCGAGCTGCTGCGCTTCCGGGGCCGGCACATCGGGTTCGTGTTCCAGGATCCAATGACCTCGCTCAACCCCGTGCACCCCATCGGTCGGCAGCTGACCGAGGGCATGCGCCACCACCTCGGAATCGACGAGTCCGAGGCCCGCGAGCGGGCGGTGGACCTGCTCGACCAGGTCGGGATCCCCTCCCCGGCCAGCCGGCTCGACGACTACCCGCACCAGTTCTCCGGGGGGATGCGCCAGCGGGTGGTGATCGCCATCGGGCTGTCGTGCGACCCCGAGGTGCTGGTCGCCGACGAGGCCACCACCGCGCTGGATGTCACCACCCAGGCGCAGATCGTCGAGCTCATCGCCGAGCTGCAGGAGCGCCGGGGCATGGCGGTGATCTGGATCACCCACGACCTCGGCGTCGTGGCGGGGATCGCCGACCGGGTGCTGGTGATGTACGGGGGCCAGGTGGTGGAGTCCGCCCCCGCCGACGAGCTGTTCGCCCACCCCCGGCACCCCTACACGGTCGGGCTGATGCGCTCGCTGCCGGTGCTCGGTGCCCGCCGGGACGTCGAGCTCGCCGCCATCCCCGGGCTGCCCCCGGCCCCGACGGACCTGCCGCCGGGCTGCGCATTCCATCCGCGCTGCACCTACCGCCTCGATCCCCGCTGCGAACGCGAACCGCCCCCGCTCCTCGAGGTGGCGCCGGGCCACTACGTGCGTAGCTTCTACGAGGTACCGGCCGACGAGGCCCGTGCCGCCAGCGCCGCCGCCCGCATCGAGGTGGCGCCACCCGACCGGCGTGATGACCCGGAGGTGGGCCCGTGAGCGAGCCGCTCGTTCAGGTCCGCGACCTCACCGTGCACTTCCCCGTCGGCGGCCGGCGCGACCACCGGGTGGTGCGCGCGGTCGATGGGGTCAGCTTCACCGTCGCCCGGGGCGAGACGCTGGGTCTGGTCGGGGAGTCGGGCTGTGGCAAGTCCACCACCGGCCTGGCGCTGCTGCGGCTGGTGGAGCCGACGTCCGGCCAGGTCCACTTCGACGGCACCGACGTGCGGGCGCTGCGCCGACGGGAGCTGCGAGCCTGGCGGCGCCGGGCGGCGATGATCTTCCAGGATCCCTACGCCTCACTCGATCCTCGCTCGACGGTGGGTGACGCGGTCGGTGAAGCCCTCGACATCCACGGGCTGCACCAGGGCCGGGTGGCGCGACGTGCCCGCATCGGTGACCTGCTCGAACGGGTCGGGCTGCACCCGGACGTCGCCGAGCGCTTCCCCCACGAGTTCTCGGGCGGGCAGCGCCAGCGGGTCGGGGTCGCCCGCGCGCTGGCCTGCGAGCCGGACTTCATCGTCGCCGACGAGCCCATCGCCGCGCTCGACGTGTCGATCCAGGCGCAGGTCATGAACCTGCTCGCCGAGCTGCAGGCCGACCTCGGGCTGACGTTCCTGTTCATCGCCCACGATCTCGCGGCGGTCCAGCACGTCTCGGACCGCATCGCGGTGATGTACCTCGGCCGCATCGTCGAACTCGCCGACCGTGACCGGCTCTACCGTGACCCACAGCACCCCTACACCCGGGCGCTGCTCTCGGCGATCCCCGTGCCCGACCCGACCCGGGAGCGCGCCCGGGAGCGCATCCTGCTCAGCGGCGACGTGCCGAGCCCGACGGACGTGCCCTCGGGCTGCCGGTTCCGGACCCGGTGTCCGGTGGTGGTCGAGGCCTGCGGGCGGCTCGACCCGGCGCTGCAGGAGCGTGGCGACGGGCACGAGGCCGCCTGCCTGCGCTACGGTGAGGTCGGCACCGAGGTCGCGCGCTCCTCGCATGTGGACGCCAGCTGACCGGCGACCAACCCCGCCAGGTCCGGCCCCGAACCTCGGAGCGCGGAGAGGAAGCCTCGTGGCGGTGGACGTCGACCGGCTGGCCGCCGCCAGGCCCGCCTGGACGGTGCGCCAGGCCCAACGGGTCAAGCAGCGGGTGAGTGCCGACCCACGGCTGCGCCGTTTCGTCCTGGCCGTGGCGCTGCTCGCCTGGTGGGGCAACGAGGCGCTGGTGCCCCATGATCGGATCCGTCCGATCCGCAACCTGATCGTGGTGATGGTGGTGTTCGATTCGGTCGCCACCTGGTCGTGGGTGACGCTGGGCATCGCGGTCGAGGGCAACCCGCTGGTGGCCCGGCTGATGGAGGCCATGGGCAACGAGCTGGGGTTGGCGGTGCGCACCGTGTGGACCGTGGCGCTGGTCGTCGCGCTGGCGTGGCTGGCGTCGCGTCGCGCGGTGGTGCGCCCGGCGCTGGGACTCATCGCCCTGGTGTTCGGGCTGGTGTCCCTGATCCACGCCAACATCCTGGTGTGGACCACCCGGCAGGTCATCGCCTCGCTGGTGGTGTGAGCCGAGCACGGTATCCCGGGCCGATCGCGCTAGCGTGGAGGGCTGGACGGCTTGCTCTGGTCGCTGCCCCGAGGTGGTCCCATGTCCGTCGAGTTGACCCCACCCCATGAGCTGCGTGCCGCCTTCGCGCGGGCGATGTCTCGCCGCTACGCCGAGGAGGTGCCCGCCTACCAGACCCTGGTAGACGTGTGCCTGGCGATCAACACCGAGGCCGTCGAGTCGGGGGCCTACGACGGCAGTGTCGGCTCGGTGGGTCGGATCACCGAGGAGCGTCATGGCGCGATCCGGGTCGGCAGCCCCGCCGAACTGCACGACGTGGCACGGCTGTTCGGGGTGCTGGGTATGCATCCGGTCGGCTTCTACGACCTGCGAGAAGCGGCGGCCCGGTCGGTCCCGGTGGTCTCCACGGCGTTCCGGCCGGTGGACCCCGAGGACCTCGACCGCAACGCCTTCCGGGTCTTCACCTCGATGCTGGTGCCCGCCGACCGTCGGTTCTTCGACGCCGAGACCCAGCGCGAGATCGAGGCGCGGGTCGCGGTCCGCGAGCTGCTGCCACCGGGTCTGCGCGAGCAGCTCAACGCAGCGGAGCAGCGGGGCGGGGTACCCGTCGACGAGGCGGAGGCGTTCGTGGCGCTCGCGGTGCGTACCTTCGAGCTCGACCGTGAGCCGCTCGACGCCGCCTTCTACGACCACCTCGCCGCGATCTCGTCGGTCGCGGCCGACATCGGGGCGGAGCCCGGCACCCACATCAACCACCTCACGCCGCGCGTGCTCGACATCGACGAGCTCTACGCTCGGATGCAGGCGCTCGGGATCACGATGATCGACCGGATCCAGGGTCCGCCACGGTGGGACGGACCGCTGGTGCTGCTGCGTCAGACCTCGTTCCGGGCACTGGACGAGGTCCGGGCTGTGCGCCTGCCCGACGGCCGCGTCGAGCAGCGGCCGCTGCGGGTGCGCTTCGGAGAGGTCGAGGCCCGGGGTGTGGCGCTGACCCTGGAGGGCCGACGCCGGTACGACGAACTGCTCGCCGCCGTCGACCTCGAACTCGCCGAGACGCCCGGGGCCAGCTATCAACCGTTGGCCGCGCCCCGCTTCGCTGCCGCGCTGCCCGCCGATCAGCGCGGGCTGGCCCGCGAGGGGCTGGCCTACCACCACTACCGGCCGGGCCGGCCCGTGTCCGACACCGACGGGTCGGCGACCAGCATCGACGCGCTGCTGGCCGGCGGGAACCTCGACGTCCAGCCGATCGTGTACGAGGACTTCCTGCCCAAGAGCGCGGCGGGCATCTTCCAATCGAACCTGACCTCCGACGGCACCCGCCGCGAGGCCGACGGGATGCACCAGGACGCGGGCACGCTCGCCGAGGCGATGCAGCGCGAGGTGCTCGACCCCTATGCGCTCTACGCGGCGCAGCAGCGGGCGTCGCGGCACGTCGCGCTGGAAGCGCTGGGTCTGGACCCCGCGCAGGTCGCCGGCGCCTGAGCTGGTCGAGCGCCGCGCTCAGTCGTCGCCGCTCACCGTGGCGCGCGCGGCCGCCCGGCGCTGCTCGGCCTGCTGGCGCAGTCGGGCCTCGACCTGCTCGGGAGTGGGCGCCGACCCGCCGAGGTGGGCCGGGACCCACCAGTCGTCGGGCGCAGGGCCCGGGCGCTGGGGGTAGCGGCGCCAGGAGGTCTCCAGCAGTGCTTCGATGCGGGCCATGAGTTCCGCCGTCTCCTCGACCGTGGAGCCCGACCCGGGGTGGTAGGGCGCGCCGTAGCGGGCGGTGACCACGATGCCACGCTCGAGCGTGCGCGGCCGCCACTTGGTCAGCAGCCGCTGCCCACCCCACACGGCCACCGGGATGATCGGCGCGCCGGTCTCCCGGGCCAGGCGCACCGCCCCGGTGCGGCCCTGGCGGGGCACGAAGGAGGGGCTGATGGTGCCTTCGGGGTGCAGCGCGACCAGGTCCCCGCCCCGCAGCCGGTCGGCGGCCGTGGCCAGCGCCGCCGTGGCGTCGCCGTGCACGTCGACCGGGATCTGCTCGAGCCGGGTGAGCAACGGCCCGGCCACCGGGTGCTCGAACAGGTCGTGGCGGGCGAGGAACGCGACCTGGCGTCGGGGCCGGGGTGGTGCGAGCATCACGACCGCGAAGTCGAGGTAGCCGACGTGGTTGCTGGCCAGGATCGCCGGGCCCGTGCGTGGGATGTGCTCAGCGTCGATCGCCCGCAGGTCGAGGGCGAGCGCCCGGAAGCCCGCGAAGAACAGTTGGCTGCCGATGCGGTAGATCGGGGTCACCCGGCATGCCTCGTGGTCGGGGCGGGTCGTTGCCCACCAGAGGCTAGCCCCCAGCGGTGGTGCGGGCGCCGCCGGTACCCAGACCCACCCGTCGGAGCAGGTCGGACAGCAGCGCACCGACCTGCCGGTCCTCGAGCAGGAACGCGTCGTGGCCGTGAGGCGAGCGGATCACCGTCGCCCGCTGTCCGGGGACCCCCAGCAGGTGCGCCAGCGCGTGCTGCTCCTCGAGCGGGTAGAGCCGGTCGGAGTCGACCCCCGCCACCGCTACCTCGCCCCGGTAGCGTCCGAGCGCGGCCACCGCCCCGTCCCGCCCCCGTCCGATGTCGTGAAGGTTCA
The DNA here is from genome assembly GCA_007134165.1 of Nitriliruptoraceae bacterium. GTDB lineage: Bacteria > Actinomycetota > Nitriliruptoria > Nitriliruptorales > Nitriliruptoraceae > SKJO01. Next base: position 5,558 of record SLLJ01000051.1, read on the forward strand.
TGGCGGTGGTGAGCACCACGTAGCTCGCGGCGTCGAAGCGTTGCACGAGCTTGGTCCCGTGGTGCTCGAGGTAGGATTCGATCGCGAAGCGGCCCTCGTCGAAGGGGTCCTCGGCGCCCTGGTGAGAGCGTCCGAAGCGGATCAGGAACTCCTCACGGCAGCGGTAGGTCCAGTGCGCGAGTCGGCGGGCCAGCGCCAGCCCGACCGCTGGGCCTTCGGCGTGAGGGTCGGCGTCGAGGTCGAGCAGGTAGTCCCCGCCGCGGAAGTGCCGGTCGGAGCGGATCGCGTGGATCTGGATCGACTGCAGCGCGATCTGGTCGGCGGTCGAGGCGGCACCCACCGCCAACGGCGCGACGCCTCGCACCCGGTCGGGCTGCCCGACCGCCCACTCCAGCACCCGCATGCCACCCATGGACCCGCCGACGACCGCGGCCCAGGAGTCGATGCCGAGGTGGTCGGCCAGCACCACCTCGGCATCGACCTGATCGCGGATGGTCAGGATCGGGAACCGCGAGGCCCACGGGCGCCCGTCGGGAGCACGTGACGCCGGGCCGGTCGAGCCCTGGCAGCCGCCGAGCACGTTGGGGACGACCACGAAGCAGCGATCGGTGTCGATCGCCCGTCCCGGACCCACCACCTGCTCCCACCATCCGGGGGTGGGGTGGCCCGGCCCCTCGGGGCCGAGCACGTGGCTGTCCCCGGTCAGCGCATGCAGCACCAGCACGGCGTTGCGTCCGTCGGGGGCGAGCTCGCCCCAGGTCTCGTAGGCCAACTGCACGTCGGGCAGCTCTCCGCCGCGCTCGAGTGGCAGGGTCCCGACCGCGACGAACCGGCGGTGCCCGACGGGATCGCCCTCCCGCCAGGCACCGGTCGCCGGCAGCTGCTGACTCACGTCGCGGGTGCCCGGGCCGCGGCCCGGAAGCCGGCTTCGAGGTCGGCGATGAGGTCGTCGACGCCTTCGAGACCGACCGACAGGCGGATCAGCCCAGGGGTGACGCCGGTCAGCAGCTGCTCGTCGGAGCTCAGCTGCGAGTGGGTCGTGGACGCCGGGTGGATGATCAGCGAGCGCACGTCGCCGATGTTGGCGAGGTGGCTGAACAGCTCCACCCCGTCCACGAAGCGCCGGCCGGCCTGAACCCCTCCGTGCAGCTCGAAGGACAGGATCGCGCCGGCTCCCTTCGGTGCGTAGCGCTGGGCGGCGGCGTGCCAGGGGCTGGAGGGAAGCCCGGCGTACCACACCCGGTCGACGTCGTCGTGGCCCTCGAGCCACTCGGCGAGCACCTGGGCGTTGGCGACGTGGCGTTCCATGCGCAACGACAGGGTCTCGATGCCCTGGATCAGCAGGAAGGCGTTGTGGGGCGAGAGCGCCGGACCGAGGTCGCGCAGCAGCTGCACCCGCAGCTTGATCGCATACGCGATCCCGGCCTCGCCCAGCGCCTCCCAGTAGTTGAGCCCGTGGTAGGAGGGATCGGGGGTGGTCAGGCCGGGGAAGCGCTCGGCGTTGGCGCCGAAGTCGAAGCTGCCGCCGTCCACGACCGCGCCGGCAATCGCGGTGCCGTGCCCGCCGAGGAACTTGGTCGCGGAGTGCACCACGAAGTCGGCCCCGTGCTCCAGCGGGCGGATGAGGTAGGGGGTGGCGACCGTGTTGTCCACGATCAGCGGGACGCCGAACTCGTGCGCCACCTCGGCGACGGCGGCGATGTCGAGCACATCGACCTTCGGGTTGCCGATCGACTCGCCGTAGAAGGCCCGGGTGTTGGGCTTGGCGGCGGCACGCCAGGCGGCCGGGTCGTCGGGGTCGGCCACGAACGTGGTCTCGATGCCGAACTTGGGCAGGGTGTAGCGCAGCAGGTTGTAGGTCCCGCCGTACAGCGAGGCTGACGACACCAGGTGGTCACCGGCCTGCATCAGGTTGAGGATCGCCAGCGTCTCGGCCGCCTGGCCCGACGCCACGGCCACGGCCGCCGTGCCGCCCTCGAGCGAGGCGATGCGCTGCTCGACGACGTCGGTGGTCGGGTTCATGATCCGCGTGTAGATGTTGCCGGTCTCGGCCAGCGAGAACAGGTTCGCGGCCCGCTCGGTGTCGCCGAGCACGAAGGAGGTGGTCTGGTGGATGGGGGTCGCCCGCGATCCGGTGGTCGGATCGGGGCTGGCACCGGCATGGATCTGGCGGGTCTCGAAGGACCACGTGTGTGACGTGCTCACGGCAGGCTCCTGCGGGCGGGGCGGGACGGCATCGGAAGGACGGGCGGTGGCGAACGCTAGGCCAGCAGCGAACGCTAGGCCAGCGGCGGCCCACCCGCCACGTCCCGGACCGGGGAAACCGGGCGAAGGGTCGGCTCGAGTGACCGGCGCAGGAACGCGGCGGCCTCGGCGGCCACGGGCAGCAGGGTGTCCAGCGAACGGTGGTCGGCACCGGCGATCAGTCGCAGCGCAACCGGCCGGCCGGCCTGCAGCCCGCGGTCGGCGAGACGGGTTGCGTCGGTGGGCGGCACGGTGGTGTCGTCCAGCCCGTGGACCAGCAGCACCGGGCTGCGCCCGCGGGTGATGGAGGTCAGTGGAGCGATGTCGTCGAGGTCGGCCGCGATGGTGGTCTCGACCGTGCGGCGGGCCGCCGCCAGTAGCCGGGTGGGCAGCAGGCGCGCCCCGGGGGTGCGTGCCATCAGCTCCGCGGGGTGGGCCAGGCAGGCCAGGCTCACCACCGCACCCACCCGTGGGTCGCGGGCGGCCGCGAGCAGGCTCGCGCCGGCGCCCACCGAGTGCCCGACCAACCCGAGCCGGTCGGGGTCGATGTTCGGGTCCGCGCGCAGCTCGTCGAGCGCCACCTCGATGTCGGCGGCGAAGCGTGGCATCGACATGAACTCGACCGTGTCGCTGCGGCCGTGCCCACGGACGTCGAGCAGCAGCACCGTCAGCCCGGCGGCGAGCAGGGGAGGGACCACCGGCAGCAGGTCCCCGCTGTGACTGCCCCACCCGTGGGTGAGCACGACCGCGGGTCCAGGTCGGTGCGTGGCCGCGTCGGGTGGGGGGGCCACCAGCCAGGCGCGCAGCCGCGAGCCGTCCTCGGCACACAGCGTACGGTCCTCGGCGTGCAGCCCCAGCGATGCCGGTTCGGGGGGTGAGGGCCGGGAAGGCAGCCGGTAGGCCCGCAGCAGCAGCCAGCGCAGCATCCGCTCAGACCGGGTCGGGGGTCGGGGGGAGCCCCAGGGTGTGGCGGGCGGCCCGGTACAGCGTCGCGAAGCGTTCGGTGAGCTGCGCGGCGGTCGTGAGCCGGTGCGCGAAGGGCACGGTCACGGTCGTCGGGCGACCGGCGGCGGTGATCTCCAGGTCGAGGCCGTCGGCGTCGATCGCGAGCGCGCGAGCGTCGCTGGCCTCCGGGTCGGGGCCGAAGGCCCGGGCGATGATCAGCACGTGCGCGGCGTGGTCGGTGCGCAGGTGGGCGAGCGCGGCCGCCTCCTGATCGTCGGTGAGGGGGGTGTGACGCACCCGGACTCAGTCCGCGGTGTTGCCGGGCCGGATCACCACGACCGGGCACGGCGCGTGCTGTACGAGCTGCTGGGAGACCGACCCGAGCAGCAGTCCCTTGAAGCCTCCGCGACCCCGGGAGCCGACCACCAGCAGGTCGGCATTGCGGGACCGGTCGATGAGCGCCTGGGCCGAGCGGGCCCCGGCGATCACCTCCTGGTGCACCGGGAGGTCGGCGTGGTCGGCACCGACCGCCTTGACGACGTCGTTGACGATCCGCTTCGCCCGTTCGTGCACCGTGCGCTGTCGCTCTTCGCGCCAGCGGGCCTCCTCCTCGGTGAGCCGTCCGGCGGTGCCGCGGTCGGGGGCGTAGGCGTAGGAGGCGGCATACGGGCTCTCCTCGCCGATCGGTCCGTAGACGTGCACGACATGCAGTTCTGCGCCCCGCAGCTTCGCCTCCTCCAGCGCCCAGCGCAGCGCCTCGTGCGACTCCTTCGATCCGTCGACGCCGACGACGATACGTCCCATGGTTGCCCTCCTGCCCGTGGCTGGTGGACCTCGACCCTTACAGCCGCCGGTCGGGAACGCAAGTGCGGGTAGCGGCCAGGTGGACCCGATCGGATTTGAACCGACGACTTCTGCCATGCAAGGGCAGCGCTCTGCCAGGCTGAGCTACGGGCCCGCGGTCGGCGCAGCCTACCCGTGCACGCCCGCGTCGTCGGGCCGGGTGCGCCGGACCCAGTCCGCGAAGCCGGGCACGGTGAACGCCAGGCGTCCCCGGCCGGGGGCCCAGGCCAGGCCACGGTCCACGAGGTCGCGGCGGGCGGGGGAGAGTGCCTGGTGGGTGAGGTCGAGCGCGGCGGTGACGTCGCTCATCTCGGCCTCGCCCCCGAGCTCGGCGAGGGTGACCACCAGCCGGGTCGCGCGGCCCGAGGGCACCCGGCGCCAGCGGTCGGTGAAGAAGGCCTCGACGCGTTCGTGGACCTCGGCACCGGCGGCCCGCGCGTCCTCGAGCCGGATGCGTCCGGGGTGCCCCGCGAGGTCCCACAGCGCCGCGCCCCACAACTGCACGAACCACGGGTAGCCGCCCGAGCCGTCCTGTACCGCGTCGATGACGAGCTCGTCGACCTCGGCGCCGACCTCGCGGGCGAACGGCGAGCGGATCGCCTCGGCGGTGCCGTCCCGGTCGAGCAGACCGAGTTCGACGCGCTCGAGGCGTTCGGTGTAGGTCTGGCCCTCGTCGAACAAGGTCTCGGCCGCTGCCGGCAGGCCCGACAGCAGCACGCCGATCGGCAGGTCGTCCTGGGCGGTGCGGTGGGCGGCCCGCAGCAAGGGCTTGAGCAGGGTCTCCTCGGCCTCGTGGACCTCGTCGACGGTGAGCAGCACGCCGCGCCCGGCGGTGCCGGCAAGCGCCGCCAGGTCGCCCACGACCCGCTCGAAGGTGGCCTGGGGGCTTCCGGCCGAGCGCGCCACCACATGGCCTGACCGGCGTTCGAGCACCGCGAGGGGGATCTCGCTGCCGCCGGGGACATCGAGCAGTGCGGCGCCGTCGCGCAGCAGCGTCTCACGGCTGGCCGTCAGGTCGGCGTCACCACGATCGGCCTCGAGGTGGATGGTGAGCAGCCCCCGGCTACGGGCCTGCTGTCGGACGTAGGCGAGCAGCGCGGTCTTGCCCACCCCGCGCACCCCGCGGTAGAGCACCGCCGGTGGGGCCTGACCGCGGGTGAGTTGATCCACCACGTGCTTGGCGCGGCGCAGCGCAGGTTCACGCCCACCGAAGTCCGGGGGTACGCGACCCATGCCGGGGCGGAAGGGGTTGGCCGTGGGGTCCAGGGCCCCTTCGGCAACCGGCTGCTCGAAAGGGTTGGCCACGGCGGCTCCGGGGTGACGTGGACTCGGCGGGGAAGCGAGCACATGCGAGGAAGTATAGAAAGGATAGCACTTGCGGGTCCGCGGCGTGAGGGGAGGCATGGCACCCTGTACATCCTCGATGGTCGTGCGCGCCATCCCCTGCGAGGTCGTCGTGCTCGTGCTGCTGCTGGTCGCTCTCGGCTTCGTTGCCGTGGTGATCGGCGTGAACTTCGGGTGGTTCTGGGTCCTGGGGCCGTTGGCCTCCTACGCCATGCTGCGGTGGCTGATCGCTTCGCTGCGGGTGCTGGTGACCGATGCCCGCCACCTCGACGACGAATCCGCCGATCCCCGACCGGTCGGGCCCGACGAACGCACCTTGTTCTGGTGTGAGGAGTGCGGCACCGAGGTGTTGCTGCTCGTGCGAGGGACCTCACGGGCGCCGAGCCACTGTGGACAACGGATGCACGAGCGCACCGAGATCCTCAGTTGAACGGCACGGATGAGCGGCTCATCGAGGCCTCGCCAGTGGCCTCGATGGCTCGTGCGGGGCGAACTCGCTTCCCCGACACTGTCCACTGAAGCTGTGGATAGTGTGGGGGCAGGGCGACTGATAGAGCGCTCAGCGC
>SLLJ01000110.1 GCA_007134165.1 Nitriliruptoraceae bacterium
CGGGGCCGGGTGGGTCGGGGCCGTGGGCTCGTCTTGGTAGGTGTGAGCTCGAACCCGATGCTCGCCGTCGACAGGGGCGGGAGCCGACCGGTACGATCCCGTCGAGCAACGGCGCTCCCGATCTCAGCGGGGGCGCCGTTTCCGCGTCACGGTGGGTGAGGGGGAACCGACGAGGAGGTTCGCACGTGAGCACACCCTGGCAACTGGACGCCGAGCGCGACGCCTGCGGCATCGGGTTCGTGGCACACGTCGATGGCCGGCCCCGCCGCGAACTGGTCCGCCTGGCGCTGGAGGGGTTGGCCGGCGTCAAGCACCGGGGCGCGGTTGCGGCCGATGCCGTCAGTGGCGACGGCGCCGGGCTGCTCACCCAGCTGCCGCGTGAGCTGGTCGGCGCCTGGGCCGACGAACTCGGCGCCGAGATCGAGCCCGACCACCTCGGCGTGGCATTCCTGTTCCTCGCGCCCGGTGACGACGAGCCTGCGGTTCAGGATCGCCGCACCGCCCGCCAGGCGGTGGAGGACGCCTGTGCTGCGGAGCAGGCCCGGTTCGTGGGCTGGCGGGAGGTGCCCACCGATCCCGTGGCCATCGGCGAGATCGCGCGGGGCTCGCGGCCCGCCCTGCTCCAGGCACTGATCGTCCGGCCGACCACCCCAGATGGTGGGGTCGTCGACGACCTCGAAGCCGAGAGGGTCGCGTACCGGCTGCGTCGCCGGGCCCGAAAGGCCTGTGATGCCGCCGGGGTGCGCTTCTACGCGGCGTCCTGCTCGTTCCTGACGATCACCTACAAGGCGATGGCCGACGCCGATCAGCTCGCCGCCTTCTACCCCGATCTGCGCGACGAGCGGTTCACGTCGGCGCTGGCGGTGTTCCACTCCCGCTTCTCGACCAACACCAGCCCGACCTGGGAGCGGGCCCAGCCCTTCCGCCTGCTGTGCCACAACGGCGAGATCAACACCATCGCGGGAAACGTCAACCTGATGCGGGCCCGTGAGGGCCAACTGACCGCCGGTGCGCTGTCGGTCGACGGCACCGACTGGACCGATCCGGCGCTGATGGTCCCGATCGTGGACGACGACCAATCCGACTCGGCCCGGCTCGACACGGCGCTGGAGGTGCTGGTTCGCGGGGGCCGGGACCTTCGTCACGCCCAGGCCATGCTCGTGCCGCAGGTGTGGGAGGGATCGCGCGACCTCGACTCCGACATCCGCGACTTCTACCGCTACCACAGCGCGCTGATCGAGCCGTGGGACGGCCCGGCCGGCCTGATCATGACCGACGGCCACCGGGTCGTCGCGTCCCTTGACCGCAACGGGCTGCGGCCCCTGCGCTACCACGTCTGCGAGGACGGCACGGTGGTTGCGGCCTCCGAGGTCGGGGCGGTCGCAACCTCGCTGCCCACCGACGATCCCAGGCACCGCGGCCAGGTCCGTCGCGAGCGGCTCGGGCCCGGGCAGATGCTGTGTGTGGACCCCGAGGAGGGAGGGTTGCAGGAAGACCACGAGATCAAGCTGCGGCTCGCGGCGCGGGCCACCTACGGCGACTGGGTCGGCACGCACCTGCGACCGCGCCGGGCCGGCCAGCCTCTCGAGGAGGTCCCTTCCGATCTCCATCAGCGGCAGCTGGCCTACGGGGTCACCAGGGAGGAGGTCATCTCGGTCCTGCGTCCGATGGCCACGCAGGGCAAGGAGACCACCTCGTCGATGGGGGACGACACGCCCATCGAGGCGCTCTCGCAGGTGCGTCGTCCGGTCTCCCACCTGCTCAAGCAGCGCTTCGCGCAGGTCACCAACCCCCCGATCGACCACTACCGTGAGTCGGAGGTGATGAGCCTGCGGACCCTGCTCGGTCCCCGGCAGCCATTGCTCACCGAACGTCCCCAGGCCGCGGCGCTGATCGAACTCGAGTCGTTCTTCCTCTACCCCGACGGCCTGCAGCGCCTCGTGCTCGACCCCGACCTGCCCTTCACCGTGCAGGCGGTCGACGCGACCTTCCCGGTGGCCGACGGCGCCGACGCGCTGGCAGCCGCGCTGCACCGCCTCGGCGCGGAGGCGGTGGCGCAGGTCGAGGCCGGGGCCGGCATCGTGGTGGTCTCCGACGTGGGGGTGGACGAGCAGCACGCCCGGGTTCCGATCCTGCTGGCGCTCGGCGCCGTGCACCACCGGTTGCTCGAGGCGGGCCTTCGCACGCGCACCTCGCTGGTGGCCGAGACCGACGAGGCCCGCGAGACCCACGACTTCGCGGTGCTGCTCGGCTACGGCGCCGATGCGATCGTGCCCCGACTGGTGCTCCAGACCATCGCGGACCTCGCCGACGAGGGCCGCATCGGGGGCGACAGTCCGCCATCGGCCGTGGCCCAGCAGCGCTACCGCAACGCGGTCGAGGACGGCGTGCTGAAGATCATGTCCAAGATGGGCATCTCGGTGCTCGACAGCTACCGCAGCGCGCAGGTGTTCGAAGCCATCGGCCTCGGCCAGGACGTCATCGACACCGCCCTGGTCGGGACCGCCTCGCCGCTGGGGGGGTTGACGCTCCCCGACCTCGGTCAGGAGGTCCTGGCCCAGCACGCCGAGGCCTTCCCGCCCGGCTGGCAGCGGGAGGATTCGCTGCCCGACCTGGCCAGCCCGGGGATCATCAAGTGGAAGCGCGGTGGCGAGTTCCACGACATGAGCAAGCCGGTCATCGACGCCTTGCACGACACCTTGGGCTTCGGGCGGCGGGCCAGCACCGCCCCGTTCGTGCTCGACGGCTTCCGTGCCGAAGAGCCCGACGGCCGGGCCGCCGAGGTGCTGCGTGCCGCCGCCTCGGACGGCCGCTACGACCTCTACGAAGTCTTCAGCCAGCAGGTTCGATCCCGACCGCCGGCGTTCCCGCGCGACTTCCTGGTCCCGTGCCCGGCTGCCGGGCCGATCCCGCTGGCCGAGGTCGAGTCGGTCGGCGCGATCACCCGGCGCTTCTCCACCGGTGCGATGTCCCATGGGGCGCTCTCGGCCGAGGCGCACGAGACCCTGGCGGCCGGCATCAACCTGGTGGGGGGCCGCGCCAACTCCGGGGAGGGGGGTGAGGATCCAGCCCGGTTCGCCACCCGCGGGCAGGCGCGTGACCTCGACTGCCGCATGAAGCAGGTCGCCTCGGGCCGTTTCGGTGTCACGCCCGAGTACCTCGCCAACGCGCAGCTGCTGCAGATCAAGATGGCGCAGGGCTCCAAGCCCGGTGAGGGCGGCCAGATCCCCGGCCACAAGGTCATCGACGAGATCGCCAGGTTGCGCCACACCCAACCGGGCGTGACCCTCATCAGCCCACCCCCGCACCACGACATCTACTCGATCGAGGATCTCGCGCAGCTGATCTTCGACCTCAAGCAGGTCAACCCCGGCGCCGAGGTCGACGTCAAGCTGGTCGCCGGCGCCGGGATCGGCACGATTGCCGCCGGGGTCGTCAAGGCACTGGCCGACTCGATCCACATCTCCGGCAACGACGGGGGCACCGGTGCCTCCCCGCTGTCCTCGATCCAGCACGCCGGCATGCCCTGGGAGCTCGGGCTGGCCGAGGTGCAGCAGACACTGCGGGCCAACCGCTTGCGCTCCCGGGTGCGGCTACGGGTCGACGGCGGGCTCAAGACCGGCCACGACGTGCTGCTCGCCGCACTGCTCGGCGCGGACGAGTTCTCGTTTGGCACCGTGGCCCTGTTCGCCGAGGGTTGCATCATGGCCCGGGCCTGCCACCGTGACACCTGCCCGGTGGGCATCGCCACCCAGCGCCGGGACCTGCGTGACAAGTTCGTCGGCACGCCTGATGCGGTCGCCGGGTACTTCACGATGGTCGCCGAGGAGGTCCGCCGCTTGCTGGCCTCGCTCGGCCTGCGCTCGCTGGACGAGGCGGTGGGGCGCGTCGACCTGCTCGCGCGTCGTGAGGATCTTCACGGACGCGCGACGCGGATCGACGTCGGCCCGTTGCTGCACGACCCCGGGGTCGGCGACCGTCACTTCGTCGCTCGCGAGCCGATCCAGTCCCCGCGCAGCGAACTCGGTGACCGCGTCTTCGACGACGTGCTCGAGACGGTCTTCCTCGGCGGCATCGTCGAGTACGCCTACGCGATCACCAACGCCGACCGCACGGTGGGGGCACGCATCGGCGGGGCGGTCGGCCTCGAGTTCGGCGACCAGGCGCCACCGGGGTTCGCCCGGCTGCGCTTCACCGGCACGGCCGGACAGTCCTTCGGGGCGTTCGTCACCGACGGACTCGAACTCGTGCTCGACGGGGAGGCCAACGACTACGTGGGCAAGGGCCTGGGCGGTGGGTGCATCGTGGTCCGGCCCCCCTCCGACGATGCCGGCGCGCCCGTGCTGGTGGGCAACACCGTGCTCTACGGAGCAACCGGCGGGAAGCTGCTGGTCGCCGGCCGTGCCGGCGAACGCTTCGCCGTGCGCAACTCCGGGGCCACCGCCGTGGTCGAGGGCGCCGGTGACCATGCCTGCGAGTACATGACCGGCGGCACCGTGGTCATCCTGGGCCCTGCCGGCCACAACCTCGGCGCGGGGATGAGCGGCGGTGAGTGCGTCGCCTACGACCCGACCGGTGAGGTGCTCGCTCGGGTCAACCGCCAACTGGTCGAGGCCCGACGCCCGGACGGTCCGCAGCTGTCCAGGTTCCGACGGCTGGTGGAGGAGCATGCCGTGCGCACCGGCTCCCCACTGGCCGAGCGGCTGCTGGCCGACTGGGGCCGGACGGCGGAGGCGCTGTGGCGCATCGCGCCCAAAACCGAGCTCGAGCGGGTCGCCTCCGCAGAGGCGGCCGGTGCCAAGCACCTGTGAACGTTGGGACGGGGCGGCCCGTGACCGGCGGGCTACGCTCCCCGCCCTTGCTCCGACTCCAAGGTCCCGCCGTGCGATCCCGCCGTGCGCTGCCGCTGACCGCCGTGCTGGTGGTGGCGCTGATCGCCGTCGTGCTGCCCACCTCGATCCGTGCCGAGGCGAGGTCCCTGCAGGACATCGAACGCGAGCTCGAACAGGCCGAACAGCAGCGCGAGCGCATCGACGGGCGGATTGCCGGCACGACCGAGCGCATCGACGAACTCGAGGTCCTCATCGCCGCGCTCGACACCGAGCGTGAGCAGCTCGCCGACGAGGTCGTCATGCTGCGCGGGCTGCTGGACGAGCTCGAGGCGCTGGTCGCCGATCGGCTGCGGACCTCGTTCATGCACGGCTCCGGGCTCGATCCGGTGACGGTCTTTCTCGGCAGCGATGACCCGGCCGGCGCGCTGAACCGTGCCCAGGTGGTCGGCCGGCTCGTGGCCGCCGACCAGGCCCGCAGCGAGTCGCTGCTTGCCGCCCGGGTCGAGCTGGCGGCTGCGGAGCAGCGGCTCGCCGCCAGCAGTCAGGACCTCGCCGAGGCCCGGTCCGAGCAACTCCAGGCTGCCGCACAACTGCAGGCCGCCTTCGAGGAGGCCGGTGAGCTCATCGACGAACTGAGCGCGGAGGCGCGGGCCGAGCGCGAGCGCCTCGAGCGCGAGCGCCGGGAACGGGAGCGCAGAGAGCGCGAGCGTCGGGAACGCCTCGAGCGGGAGCGCGCCGCCGCCGCTGCCGCCACCGCGTCCGCAGGCTCGGGGGGCGGTAGGGCGAGCAGCGGGGGCAGCGGCGGGGGCAGCGGCGGCGGTGGAGGCTACGCCTGCCCGCTGGACCATCCCCGGCACTTCACCGACAGCTGGGGGGCTCCCCGTTCGGGCGGCCGAGCGCATCGCGGCACCGACCTGATGGGGCCCTATCACCTCCCGGTGCGGGCGATCACCAGCGGCACGTGGTCGATCCAGCGGCCGGGGCCGAGCGCCGGACTGTGGGGCATCCTGCGCGGTGACGACGGCACCAGCTACTGGTACCTGCACCTCGCCAGCCACACGGTGGGCAGCGGCGCTCGGGTACGGGCCGGCCAGCAAGTCGGCACCAACGGCTCGACGGGCAACGCCGCGCCGGGGGCCCCGCACGTGCACTTCGAGCAGCACCCCGGTGGTGGGTCGGCGATCAACCCCTACCCGCTGCTGCGCCGGGTGTGCGGCTGAGCGAGTACCGGCAGCTCGATCGGCATCTCGATCGGCAGGTACGTTCGGGCTTCGTACTGCCCGTCGGCACGCTACGTTCGGGTTGACCTGCCCTTCTGAGGAGGAATGCACGTGTCCACCCCTGACGGCCCGGACCGGGAGGCGAGACGATGAGCGTCGCCGAACACCACAAGGTCACCCTGTCCAACGCCGTGATCCGCTTCGCCGGCGACTCCGGCGACGGCATGCAGCTCACCGGTGACCGGTTCACCAGCCAGACCGCGATGGTCGGCAACGACCTCGCGACGCTGCCCGACTTCCCCGCCGAGATCCGGGCGCCCGCCGGCACGCTGGCCGGCGTCAGCTCGTTCCAGCTGCACTTCTCCGAGAAGGACATCCACACGCCCGGCGACGCCCCCGATGTGCTCGTGGCGATGAACCCCGCCGCGCTGATGAAGCACCTCGGGGCCCTCAAGGCCGGCGGGACGATCATCGCCAACTCCGATGCCTTCACCGAGCGCAACCTGCACAAGGCCGGCTACGAGTCCAACCCGCTCGAGGACGGCTCGCTGACCGATTACCAGCTGCACGTGGTGAAGCTCACCGACCTCACGCTGCGGGCGCTCGAGGAGCGCATCCAGGCCGGCGAGCTCAACAAGAAGGAGGCCGAGCGCTGCAAGAACATGCTGGCGCTGGGCCTGGTGTCCTGGATGTTCCACCGCCCGGTCGACGACACCGAGGCCTGGTTGCGCCAGAAGTTCGCGGCCAAACCGGTGCTCGCCGAAGCGAACATCACCGCGCTGCGTGCCGGGTGGAACTACGGCAACACCACCGAGGCCTTCGTCTACTCCTACGAGGTCCCGGCCGCCAAGCTGCCCAGCGGGCGCTACCGCAACATCACGGGCAACCAGGCGCTCACCTACGGCCTGGTGGCGGCCAGCGTGCGCTCCGGGCTGCCGCTGTTCTGCGGGTCGTATCCGATCACGCCAGCCTCCGACATCCTGCAGGAGCTGTCCAAGCAGAAGCACTTCGGGGTGTCGACCTTCCAGGCCGAGGACGAGATCGCGGCGATCGGCTCGGTCATCGGCGCGGCCTTCGGTGGGGCCCTGGCCGTCACCGCTTCCTCCGGCCCGGGCATCGCGCTCAAGAGCGAGGCGATGGGCCTGGCGATGATCACCGAGCTGCCGCTGATCGTGATCGACGTGATGCGTGGTGGGCCGTCCACGGGGCTGCCCACCAAGACCGAGCAGTCCGACCTGCTGCAGGTGATCTTCGGACGCAACGGCGAGGCACCGATCCCGGTGGTGGCGGCGAGCTCGCCCGCCAACTGCTTCGACACCGCCCTCGAGGCGGCCCGGATCGCGCTGACCTACCGCACGCCGGTGGTGCTGCTCTCCGACGGCTACCTGGCCAACTCCGCCGAGCCCTGGCGGCTGCCGACGGCCGACAGCCTGCCCGACCTGACCGAGGCGTTCGCGTTCACCACCGAGCCCAACGGCCCCGACGGCACCTACCTGCCCTACCTGCGGGATGAGCAGACCCTGGCCCGCCCGTGGGCGGTGCCCGGGACGCCCGGCCTCGAGCACCGCGTGGGCGGGATCGAGAAGGAGGATGACACCGGGCACATCAGCTACGACGCGGCCAACCACGACCGGTGGACACGGCTGCGCCACGCGCGCCTGCAGCGCATCGCGGAGGGCCTGGCCCCGCTCGCGGTCGAGGACCCCGACGGCGACGCCGAGGTGCTGGTCGTCGGGTGGGGGTCCACCGAGGGCCCGATCCGGGCGGCCTGCCAGCAGCTGCGCGACAAGGGGCACCCGGTGGCCCGGGTGCACATCCGGCACGTCGCACCGCTGCCACCCGACCTGCCCGACATCATGCGCCGGTACCGCACGGTGGTCTGCCCGGAGAACAACATGGGTCAGCTGGCCATGCTGCTGCGAGCGCAGACCCTGATCGACGTCAAGGCGTTCAACCGGGTGTCGGGCCTGCCGTTCGCCTCGGCCGATCTGGTGGCGGCGATCGAGGCCTTCGCGTCCGAGGAGGTGCCCGCATGACCGAGGCACAGGCGAAGCTGACCAAGAAGGACTTCACCTCCGACCGTGAGGTGCGCTGGTGCCCGGGCTGCGGGGACTACGCCATCCTCGCCTCGGTGCAGACCATGCTCGCCGAGTCGGGCGCGCGTCCCGAGTCCACCGTGTTCATCTCGGGCATCGGGTGCTCCTCGCGCTTCCCGTACTACATGGACACCTACGGATTCCACTCGATCCACGGTCGTGCGCCGACGCTGGCCACCGGGCTGGCAATCACGCGGCCCGACCTCGACATCTGGGTGGTCACCGGCGACGGTGACGGGCTGTCGATCGGCGGCAACCACCTCATCCACGCGCTGCGTCGCAACGTCAACCTGACCATCCTGCTGTTCAACAACGAGATCTACGGGCTGACCAAGGGCCAGTACTCCCCGACCTCGCCGCTCGGGGCGGTGCACAAGACCACGCCCATGGGCTCGATCGACCGGCCGGTGAACCCGGTGAGCCTGGCGCTGGGCGCCGAGGCGACCTTCGTCGCCCGCTCCATCGACAACGACCGCAAGCACCTGACCGAGACCCTGATGGCCGCCCACGAGCACCCGGGTGCCTCGTTCGTCGAGATCTACCAGAACTGCAACGTGTTCAACGACGGTGCCTTCGACGCGCTGCGCACCCCCGCACAGCGCGACGACAACCAGATCCGCCTGCGCGAGGGCGAGCCGATCACCTTCGGGCGCAACGGTGAGCACGCGGTCGTCGCGCTCGACGACGGATCGATGCAGATCGTGCCCACCGGTGAAGCCGGCGAGCGCATCGTGGTCCATGATCCGCGTCGCGACGAGCCGACGACCGCCTTCGCCCTGTCGCGGCTGGCCCACAACCCCACCGGCCCGACGCCGATCGGGATCTTCCGCCAGGTCAAGCGCCCGGTCTACGACGTGCTGGTCCGTGAGCAGATCGCCTCGGCCAAGGCCCAGCGCGGCGAGGGTGACCTCGACGATCTGCTCAACTCCGGCAACGTCTGGGACGTGTTCTAGCCACCCGCCTCGGCGTCGAGCTCCGGCGCCGGGGCCAGCAGTGCCCCGACGTACACGATCTGGGCGGCCAGCGCACTGAAGCCGACCATGATGAGGCCGAGTGAGGCAGGGAGCGGGATCGCGGTCGGCACGATCGCCCCGAGCACCCAGGCGATCGAGAACACGGTCTCTGAGCGGGTGAAGGCCGCCCCGCGCCGCTCGGTGGGGATGCACGACTGCAGCAGCCCGTCGAAGGCCAGCTTGGCGAACCCCCAGGCGATACCGGCCGCTCCGGCCAACGCGGCCGCCGCCGCGAGCCCGAACCACTGGGCCGCGGTGAACGCAGCCGCCGCGGTCAGCGCCAGCGCCGCGACCACCATGAGTTCCTCGCGGATCCGCCGCTCGAGTACCGGCACGATGCGCGAGGCGATCGCGTAGCCGCCGCCGGCCGCGCCCAGCAGCGCGCCGAAGTCCAGCAGCGGCACCTCGGTGTCGTGCAGTTCGAAGGCGAGCAGCAGCAGCAGGAACCCGTTGAAGACCCGTACCCCGGCGGTGGCCAGCGCCGCCAGGCGCACCCGTCGCGGCACCTCGAGGTGGCGACGTCCGGTGCCCGCCGGGTGCCTCGTGTGGCGTTCGGGCACCGGCAGCCGCCGACCGGTCAGCGCTGCGCCCAGCGCCGCGAGGGCCGCGGCCGCCAGTGCCCCGGCGCTGCCGGCCAGCCACATCGCCCCGAGCCCGATGCCGGCTGCCAGGCCGCCCGCGAGCATGCCGATCCAGGCCAGCCGGGCGTTGGCGGCGACCAGGGCGCGGGGCTCGTCCAGCGCCAGGGGCAGCAGGGAGTTGCGGGTGATCCCGTGCACGCGGGACAGCACCAGCAGCCCGAACGCGGCGGGGAACAGCCACCACGCGTCGGGCTGCACCGCCAGCGCCGACGCGAGCAGCCCCCGACCCGCGGCGGCGGCGACCAGCACGGCGCGCGTCGCTGCCGGGATGCGATCCAGCAGCCGGCCGAGGGTGGGTCCGATCACCGCGAAGGGGGCGACGGTCAGCAGCAGGTACAGCGCGACGTTGGCGCGAGCCTCGGCCGACGGCACCGAGAAGAACAAGGTGCCGGCCAGCCCAAGCGCCACCAGGGTGTCGGTCGCGGTACTGAACACCTGGGTGACCGCAAGATCGCGGAAGCCGCGCCCTCCGGTCTCGAACAGCGACCTGACGCTGCCGGACAGCCGGCCCGGCCCGGCACGTCGGAACGACGATCGGGCGGTGGGAACGTCGGCGGGCAGGTCATCGCTCACACCGCGACGCTACCCGCCGAGGTTGGCTCGTGGCCGACGCGCATGGAAGGATCGCGTCGTGCGAGCAGCCGGGAGGAGCGGGCATGGGTCAGGTCGACGGGATCGAGCAGAAGGCGGTCACCGCCTGGTTGCAGCAGCGGGTGGCCCTCACCCCGCCGGTGACCTACACGGTGATCGAGGGCGGACGCTCCAATCTGACCTACACCGTCACCGATGCGGCCGGCAACCGGTTGGTGCTACGCCGCCCGCCACTTCACGGCGTGCTCGAGTCGGCCCACGATATGGGCCGCGAGCACCGCATCATCTCTGCGCTGGCCGCGACCCCGGTCCCCGTGCCGGCCACGGTGGGCTACGAGCCCGACCCGGGCGTCACCGGGGCGCCGTTCTACGTCATGGAGCACGTCGAGGGGGCGGTGCTGCGCGATGGCGCCGCCGCCGAGCAGCTGCTGTCCTTCGACCTTCGGGGCGCGGCCAGCCGGGCGGTGGTCGACACGCTGGTGGCGCTGCACGCGGTGGATCCCGACGCGGTCGGTCTCGGGGATCTGGCGCGCAAGTCCGACTACCTGGCCCGCCAGCTCAAGCGCTGGCACGGCCAGCTGCAGCAGAGCCGAACCCGCGAGCTGCCGCTGCTCGACGACGTCCATGCGCGGCTGTCCGCCGACCTGCCCGAGCAGGGACCGGCCACCATCGTCCACGGCGACTACCGCCTCGACAACCTCATCCTGGATCCGCATTCCGGGCAGGTCGCGGCGGTGCTCGACTGGGAGCTGACCACGCTCGGCGATCCGCTGGCCGACCTCGGGCTGCTGCTGGTGTACTGGGCCGAGCCGGGTGACGCGACGATCCCGCTGCTGGACTCGCCGACACTGCTGCCAGGGTTCGCCACGCGGGCCGAGCTCGTCGAGCGCTACGCGGGCGCCTCCGGTCGGGATCTGCGCCACCTCGACGTCTATGTCGCCTTCGGCTACTGGAAGCTGGCCTGCATCCTCGAGGGCGTGTACTCGCGCTACGCGTCGGGCGCCTACGGCGACACCGGCGACAGCTTCCGGATCTTCGGCGACATCGTGCTGCAGCTCGGCGA
>SLLJ01000028.1 GCA_007134165.1 Nitriliruptoraceae bacterium
CCGAGGTCGTGCTCACCCAGCCGGCCGACGCAGGGTTGACCGCCACCGACGAGGCCTCGCCCTACTCCCGGAGCAGCCTCGGGATCTCCTACCCGCACAGCCGCCCCGACGCGCTGTTCGCCGCCGCCGAACAGGCGGGGCGCGCCTGGCGGCAGGTCGCGCCCGAGGTCCGCGTGGACCGCTGCCTCGACATCGTCGTCGCCCTGCACGAGCGCTGGTTCGACCTCGCGCACGCCAACCAGCACACCACCGGCCAGAGCTTCTCGATGAGCTGCATCGGCAGCGGCACCAACGCGCTGGACCGGGGCATCGAGGCGGTCGCCTACGCCTCGGAGGCGATGCGCCGGGTGCCGCGTGAGGGCCGCTACGTCAAGCACTTCGGCGACACCCCCGTGCGTCTGGCCAAGCGCTACCAGATCCGTCCGCGCGGCACCGCGGTCGTGATCACCTGCGCGAGCTTCCCGACCTGGAACGCCTACCCGGCGATCCTGGCCAACCTCGCCACCGGCAACCCCGTGATTGTCAAGCCCCACCCGACCAGCATCCTGACCATGGCGCTGGCCGTCGAGGTGGCGCAGCGCGTGCTGGCGGATGCCGGCCACCCGCCCGAGCTGGTGCAGCTGGCCGTGGACACGGTCGATGAGCCGGTCACCAAGCAGCTCATCACCCACCCCGGCTGCCGGATCGTGGATTTCACCGGCAGCCCCGCATTCGGCGCCTGGATCGAGGCCAACGCCCACCCCGCCCGCGTCTACACCGAGACCGCCGGGGTCAACGCGGTGGTGCTGCACTCGGTCGCGGACCTCGAGGCCACCGCGGCGGCGATCGCCACCTCGCTGAACCTGTTCACCGCGCAGATGTGCACCAGCGTGCAGAACCTGTACCTGCCCGCCGACGGCATCGACACCCCCGACGGGCGCGTGCCCGTCGACGAGGTGCTCGCCACCCTGCGCGACGCGGTGGATGCGATCGCGCTCAGCCCCAAGCGCGCGGCGGGCGTGCTCGGCGCGGTGCAGTCGCCGGGTACGGTCCCCGAGGTGGAGCGCTGGCAGGCCGCCGGGCAGCGGCTGGCCGCCGAAGGACACGACGTCGAGGTGGTACGCGCCGCCGGCAGCTACGCCCACCCGGCCTTCGCGGGCGCGCGCACGCTCACGCCGGCGATGCTGTCGGTGACCCCGGCCGAGCGTGAGCTGTTCGGCGAGGAGCGCTTCGGGCCGATCTCGTTCGCGGTGCGCTGCGCCGACGGCGACGACGCGCTCGAGCAGGCGATCACCGACGTCGCCGCCAAGGGCAGCATCGCCTCGCACCTGTACACCACCGACGCCGGCTACCAGCAGCGCGCCATCGACGCGTTCGTCGACGCCGGCGCGTCGCTGAGCGTGAACCTGACCGGCCCCATGCCGCTGAACTTCGCCGCCGCCTACAGCGACTTCCACGTCACCGGGCTGAACCCGGCGGGCAGCGCCTGCCTCACTGACGAGGCGTTCATCGCCGGGCGCTTCGGCATCGTGCAGGTCCGCGAGCCGGTCCCGACCCCACCCACCGACGCCTGAGCCGCCCGACCCTCCCGCGAGGAGCCCCCCATGACCGTCCGGATCCTCGGCGGCGCCCAGACCGACTTCGCCCGCCGCACCGACACCTCGACCCAGGGCCTGGCCGACCTGCTGGCCGACGCCTCGTCCGCCGCCCTGCACGACGCGGAGCTCACCGCCGGGGAGGTCGACGTGGCGCACATCGGCAACCTCGCCGGTGAGCTGTTCGCCGGGCAGGCCCACCTCGGCGGGGTGCTCGCCTCGGCGCTGCCCGAGCTCGCCGGGCTGCCGATCTCCCGGCACGAGGCCGCCTGCGCGTCGGGCAGCATCGCGGTGCTCGCCGCCATCGCCGAGCTCGAGGCCGGCCACCACGACATCGCGCTGGTCACCGGCGTGGAGGTCATGCGCGGGGTCAGCGCCAGCGAGGCCGCCGACCACCTCGGCTCGGCCGCGTGGGTCGGCCGCGAGGCCACCGACGCCGAGTTCGTCTGGCCCGCGCTGTTCGGCGAGCTCGCCACCTACTACGCCGAGCACTTCGGCCTCGACCACGCCCACCTCGGCGCGATCGCGGAGCTCAACCACGCCAACGCCCGGCGCAACCCGCTGGCCCAGGCCCGCGACTGGCAGTTCGCGCCCGGCGCCTTCGGCGAGGACGACGAGGCCAACCCGATCGTGGAGGGCCCGCTGCGCCGCACCGACTGCGGGCGCATCACCGACGGGGCGGCGGCGGTGGTGCTGGCCACCGAGTCGGCGGCGATCCGCTGGGCCGCCGCGCGCAACCGCAGCCTGGACGAGGTCGCGGTCATCGAGGGCTTCGGGCTGCGCACCGACCGCCTCGAGCTCAAGGCCAAGCTCGACCGGCCCGACCCCTACGGCTACGTCTTCCCCCAGGTGCGCCGCGCGGTGCGCGACGCGCTGGACCGCGCCGCGGTGGACCACGTCCAGCGCCTGGACGTCATCGAACTGCACGACTGCTTCTCGATCACCGAGTACGTCGCGCTCGAGCACCTCGGGCTCGCCGCTCCGGGCGAGGCCTACAAGGTCATCGAGGACGGCCTGATCGGCCCCGACGGCGACCTGCCGGTCAACCCGTCGGGCGGGCTGATCGGGGCCGGGCATCCGGTCGGCGCCACCGGCGTGCGGATGCTGCTCGATGCCAGCCGACAGGTCACCGGCCGGGCCGGCGCCATGCAGGTCGAGGGCGCCCGCCAGGCGCTGACGCTCAACATCGGCGGGTCGTGCACCACCGCCGCCGCCTTCGTCGTGGGAGCCTGACATGCCGCTGCCCGTTGCCGAACGTCCCGTCCTGATCGAGGGGGTGCGCACCCCCCGTGGCAAGGCCAAGCCCGACGGGGGGCTTGCCGCCATCACTCCGCTGAGCCTGGTCGAGCAGACCATCAC
>SLLJ01000435.1 GCA_007134165.1 Nitriliruptoraceae bacterium
GCCCCCGGCCCCGCTGCCCCCGGCCCCGTATGCACGGCGGGGGGCCGCAGCAAGGCGACAAGCGACGGCTGCCGAACCTCCGTTGGTTCTGCAGCCGGGCCGGGTCGCCAGGTGCCGCTAGCAGGTGGGACCCACCCCAGCGCAGGCGGATGAGTGCGCGATGCGCTCATGGGTGCGCGGCAAATGGTCGGCCGTGGCAGGTGTGATGCCGCTCAGCCACGTGGCGTGCGCAGGACACCGGTGACCGCTTGGGGACGCCACATCCGCGGACGGACCCTGCCGCGTCCCCTCCCGGCCGGCAACCGGACGACCAACCCCGCCCCGCGCACGCAGTCGCTTCCGCGGAAGCGCCTCGAATCGCCCACCGCTCGACCTCGGACACCAGGGCAGGGAACGAATTGTCCGAAGAATCGCTTCGGAGCGATTCGGATCGCAAGCAAGCACACCCACCGCTCAACGTCGTGCGAAATAGCCACGAGAGGAACCTGCGCAAGCGCTTCGGCGGCGCCGGCGGGGCCCGGGCGGCGCATCCACCGTCGAACGGCGCCGACCGCTTTGGCCCGGCGGCCGAACGCCCGGAGGTTCGGCCGCCGTCGCTTCCCGCCCAGCCCCGACCATCGGCGCTGCCGCTGCCGACGACGACCACAGCGACGATGACGTGGCGTACTAGCCGGTGACACGTGACCGCTTGGGTACGCCGGATGGTCCAGCGTGGAGGATGCGGCGTACGGAGGCGGTCACTGGTGTCCGCATTGGTACGCCGCGTTCTTTGGAGCACGCCGCGTCGCGAAGAGTTCGGTGAGCGGCCCGGTCCGGTGGCAAGGCGGCGCCGTCGGGCAGGGTGCGCAGCGACGGCTGCCGATCCTCCACCAGGTTCGGCAGCCGGGCCGGCACGCGGGGCGTCGGGCAGGTGGTGACCCGACCCGTCGAACGCCGGGGTCCGGCCGCTTCCTCCGGGCGACGGGTGCATGGTTGAGGCGCAGCGTGCTCGGAGGCGATGCCGCGGAAGCGGTCTGGGGCGTTGACGTAGACGCCCTGGGCGCTGAGCGCTCCGAAGCGATGCCGCGGAAGCGTCGAGGTGCGCTTGGCCCCTGTGGTTGTGCGCTGGGAGGGGAACTGGCGGCGGGCCGGAGCCGGTTCCGGGATGCGGCGTACCCAGCCGGTCACACGTGACCGCTTGGGTACGCCGGATGGTCCAGCGTGGAGGATGCGGCGTACGGAGGCGGTCACTGGTGTCCGCATGGGTACGCCGCGTCGCCTCTGACGCGTCGTGTGGAGCACGCCGCGTCGCGAAGAGTTCGGTGAGCGGCCCGGTCCGGTCGTTGAGCGGCGGGGGTGCGGACGTGGGCAGCGACGGCTGCCGATTCTCCATCAGGTTCGGCAGCCGGGCCGGCACGCGGGGCGTCGGGCAGGTGGTGACCCGACCCGCCGAACGCCGCGGGTCCTTCGGGCGACGAACGCGTCACTGGGGCGCTGGGCGCTTCGAAGCGATGCCGCGGAAGCGCCGATGTGCGCTTGGCCCCTGTGGTTGTGCGCTGGGAGGTGAACTGGCGGCGGGCCGGAGCCGGTTCCGGGACGTGGCGTACCCAGCACACCGGTGACCGGCGAATACGCCGCGTCCCCCATGCTGGACCAGCCGGCGTAGCCAACCGCTCACCAGCGACCGCTTGGGTGCGCAGCATCCGCGGACGGACCCCGCCGCGCCCACCGCACGGCGAACTGGGCGCGCCGCTCGAGAAGGACCGGGAGGACGGGTCACTGCGGAGCGGTCGTTCGCCGGATCAGCGCGGTCTCTTCCTCGTCGTAGGGCGTGCCGTCCGGATGGAAGAGGTCATGGAACCAGACCTCGGGTTCGCGGGCACTGCGCGGCGAGTCCCAGGCGTAGGTGGTCTGGCTGCGTCCCGCGACCAGCCCCCAGTTCAGCGCACCGACGTCCTCGGCGCGCAGCACCGGTAGGTTCGAAGCAAACGTGCTACCCAGCGTGCGCGCCATGTACTCGGTGCACACCATCGGTCGCCCCAGTAGCCGCAGCGAGCGGATGAGCCAGTCGAGGTCGGTGGCGTCGCCGTAGTGGTGAAAGGTGAGTAGGTCCGAGGCCAGCAACTGGAACCGGTTGAGCTCAGAGAACGCCGCAGTGATCTCCCAGATCCCGCTGGTCAGCGGTTGGGAGGCCCCGATCGACCGCGCCCAGCGGAACGCCGCGTCGAGCAGCGGCAGGGCATTGACGATCAGCCCCTCGTTGCCGGGTTCGTTGTAGACGTCCCAGGCCACCACGCGTTCGTCGTCGGCGAAGTGGTCGATCACTCCGCTGAGGTAGTCCTCGAGCCGGGGCCACTGCGCCGGATCCACGGCCGCCTTGGCGTTGGGGCTCTGGACCCACTGCGAGTTGTGCACCCCGGGGATCGGTTCGGGCTGCGGACCGGGGTGGGCGTAGTTCTTCCAGACCCCCTCGAAGAAGACCGGCATCACCGAGATCCCGCGGTCCCCCGCCAGTGTGAGGAACTGCTCGAACTCGGACAGCAACAGGTCGGGGTCGCTCCACAGCAGGTCGTGGAGGAAGACCCGTAGGGTGTTGAAGCCGAGCGAACGGGCCAGGTCGAGTTCGGCGGCGATGGCCTGCGGATCGAAGGTCTCGGGCTGCCACATCTCGAGTTGGTTGACCGCGTAGGCCGGAATGTAGTTGCAGCCGACGATCCAGGGCCGGCTGGCATGCCAATCGGTGACCCGCTCGCGGCTCCAGCGCCCGACCCGCAGGGGATCGTCCTCGCTGGGCAGCCCGGTGAACGGGTTGGGCCCGGCAGCCGGCGACTGGGAGGCGGAGCCGACCGAGACCACACCGTCGTGGTCATCGGGGGTTCGTGGCATGTCTTCCATGCTAGAGGCCGATCAGAGCGGGCCCGGTGGCGGCCCGCCGCTGGTGCGGGCCGCCA
>SLLJ01000070.1 GCA_007134165.1 Nitriliruptoraceae bacterium
AGGACCCGGTCGCGCACGGCGTCATGGTCGAGCCCCTGGTAGCGCGTGGCGGGCGCGCCGACCGCGAACAGCCCGAGCACGTGATGGCCGCTGTCCTGACCGTGTGCGGCGTCGTAGTACAGCCACTGGCCCGCGCTGGTGAAGCTGTCCGGGAACGTCAGGAACGTCGGGAAGAAGCGCTCGGCGAACTCGAGGAGGACCTTGATGCCCCCCCAGATCTCGACCGAGTCGATCGCCGCCCACCGCTCCTCGGTGAGGTCGGGGACGAAGGTGACATCGCGCGCCCGCAGCACGGCCACGGGCACGGTGACGATGGCCGCGTCGGCTTCGAAGGTCGCGCCGGCCTCGTCGGTCACCAGCACCCGCTCGCCGGTCTCCTCGATGCGCACCACCCGGGTGTCGAACTGCAGCCGGTCGGCGACATCGGGAACGACGTAGGTGTCGAACACCTCCAGCCACGAGGACCCGACGAACCTCAGGTCGTCCTCGCCGGTGAGGGGCTCGATCCGCAGCTCGCCGTCGTAGGTGCCCAGGGTGTCGCCGGGTCCGTAGCCTGCCACCTCGATGTCGACCTGCCGTCCGGCGATGTCGTCGAGCACCTGCGCGTCATCGTGGATCCACTCCGCGCCGAGGGGGAGGGGGAAGTCGATGACGTCCGTGGCGTCGCGCAGGCGGCCACCGTGGGTGGGCCCGGCCTCGAGGATGCGCACCTCGACCCCGGCGCGCACGAGCAGGCGGGCCGCGCTCAGCCCGGCGGCACCGGCGCCGACCACGACCACGGACCGGTTGCCCGGCTCCGTCGTGGCGGGGGCTGAGGCGGCGTCGGCGGAGTCGGCGTCGGGCTGGTCGGCGGAGTCGTCGTCAGACTCGTCCGCGTCGTCGCCGCCATTGCTGCGGCAGCTGACCGGCAGCATCAGCACCCCGAGGATCGCGCCCAGGCGCAGCACATCGCGGCGACTGATCGCTCCGCGAGTCGGGATAGCGGATCCAGTCGGCCTTGGTTCCGGCGTTGGTCCCGGCGTTGGTCCCGGCATCGAAGTCCCCCCGTGCACCGTGCCGCCTGCACCGGCCGACGCATCCAGGACCGGGACGCTAGCCGCGCTTGGCGCTGCGAGCCGGCGCACCCCCGGAGCAGGCGGTCCGGGGCGACGAGCCGCCGTGGGCCATTGCAGGGGTTGACGAGGGAGGCCGAGCCCCGGATGCTGCCCTCGAGGTGCGTCGAGCATGCGGCGCCAGGGGAGCCACCATGACCCCGGAGGAGTTCTTGCAGCTGCATCCGCGGATGTACGGGGTGGCGCTGGCCGGTCCGACGCTGACCTGCGGCTATGCGCTGGTCAGGGCGCGCGGCGCGTCCGGTGGTCGCCAGGCGTTGGGCTACGTGGCCTTGGCCGTCGTGACGGCGGTCCAGGTGGTGGGGCTGCTGCGCTGGTGGCCGCACGGGGCGCGGGCGTCCACGCCGACGGCGCGATCGGCCCGGTGATCACCGCGCTGCTGCCGATCGGGGAGGCGGCGCCGGAGGCCGACGACGCCTGTGGGGGGGTATCGGTCGCCGAGGACAGCTCGCTCAGCGCGATGTCGGCCTCCCAGGTGTCGGCGTCCTAGTCGGTGCGCTGTCGCCGGCAGGTGCGGTGGTCGTCGGGGCCGCCAGCAGCGACAGGACGACGGCGATCAGCAGCAGGCCGGAACGAGTACCGATCGAAGGCGTTGGTGGCTCGAGCACCGGTTGGGTGGCAGGATGGTCGTCGATCGGCGCCTCCCCTGCGCAGGTCGTGCCGTGCGCGCGACCGTGCGACAAGCCGCAACCACGACCCGGCAGCTGTGGGATCAGGTGTCCAGGTGGAGATCGCCGGGCGGCTGCGGCTCCTCGGCGACGACCGCCGGCTCGGCCCCCAGGTGCTTGTCGCCGCGCCAGCCCAGGTCGGCGAGGTGCTCCTGGGCGAATGCCAGCGGGGAGGCCTCGAGCCTGGTGGCCATGGTCTCGTTCCATCGGTTGAGGAACCCGAAGGTGGCGATCACCCCGACGAGCTCGACGATCTGCTCGGGATCGAAATGCTGCTGAAGTTCCGCGAACTGCGCGTCGGTGACGGTGTTAGGGACCTGCCCGGCGCCGACGGCAACCCGGAGTGCCGCTCGTTCGGGCGGCGAGTACCGCGGTGATGCCTCGAAATCCACGATCTGCTCGAGCTTGGTCGGGTCGATGCCGAGCTCATCCGCGACCATCGCCGTGTGGGCCTGGCAGTAGGCGGAGCCTGCCGACGAGCTGACCACGAACGCGACGAGCTGCTTGAGGCCGGGCTCCAGCCGACCAGGACCCATCACGACGCTAGTGAGCATCACGAACGCGCGGGCCAGGTCGGGTCAGTGCGCCATCGTGGCCAACGAGTTCGGCACCATCCCGAGCGGGCCACGCTCGAGCGCCGCATAGACGTCCGCGAGCTCCGGTACCTGCGAGGGTGGTCGGGTGGGGAGTCGAGCCATGGAGGATCCTCTCGGTCGACCGCGACCCCCCCGGCCTCCTCACGCCGATCGCGGTGGCGGCCGCCCCCCGGTCGCGGGGCGATGCGCGGGCGCAAGGATGCCACGTCGGTTCCCGGCCGGGCGCTCCGGCTGACTGGGCGCTGCCGCCCGGGCAGTCGGCACCGCAGCCCGGGAGCTGGGTTGGTCTGGAACTCTCGGGGGCGCGAGTTCTGCGCCTCGGCGAGGATCGGGGCGGTCCGGAACTCTCGTGGGCGCGAGTTTTGCGCATCTTGCGGGGGAGCAACGGGCCGGCGGGCCACGGCGGAACCGGCCGGCGGGCCGGGGCGGTGGCCCCGCCGCCGGGGGCCCGGAACACTCGTGGGCGCGAGTTCCGCGCCCCGGCGGGAGCTGAATTCGTCCGGAACTTTCGTGGGCGCAAGTTCTGCGCCTCGCGCGGGGGTCGGGGG
>SLLJ01000307.1 GCA_007134165.1 Nitriliruptoraceae bacterium
AGCTCCCAGCCGAGCTCGCCCACGTAGCTGATACGCAGGGCCAGCGTGTCGATGCCTGCCACCTCGATGCGGCGAGCGGAGCCGAACGGCGCGGCCTGACGTGACAGGTCGGCGGACGTCAGCTCCGACAGCAGGGCCCGCGAGCCCGGGCCCATCACCCCCAGTACCCCGTACCGGCCGGTGCGGTCCTCGATCTGCACCCGGGAGCCGCGGGCATGCCGCGTGAGCCAGGCGAGGTCACGCCGCCGGGTGGCTGCGGCGGTCACGACCAGGAACTCGGCCTCGCCTCGGCGGGTGACGGTCAGGTCGGCCTCGATGCCACCGCGCTCGTTGCACCACGGGGTGGAGACGACCCGGCCGGGCTCGACGTCGATGGCGTTGGCGCTGAGCCGGTCGAGCAGGCGCAGGGCGTCGGGTCCGGTCACCGAGAAGGTCGCGAAGGAGCTCTGGTCGAACAGCCCGACCATCTCGCGTACCGCCCGGCACTCGGCTTCCATCGCGTCGGTGAAGTGCTGCCGGCCGTAGCTGGGCCGGTCGACCGGCTCCTGGCCGGGCAGGGCGAACCACATCGGCCGCTCCCAGCCCGCCACGCTGCCGAACACGGCACCGGCCGCGGCCATCCGGTCGTGCAGCGGTGAGGTCAGCACACCCCGGCCGGTCTCGTACTGATGGAACGGCCAGTGCATGGCGTAGAGCAGCCCGAGGCTCTCCGGGATCCGCTCGGCGAGGAAGCCCGGGTCGCACTCGAACGTCGAGCTGCGGCGCGGGTCGACCGACCACAGGTCCATCGGCGGATGGCCGTCCACGATCCAGTCGGCCAGCACCCACCCGACCCCACCGGCGGACTGGATGCCGACCGAGTTGAACCCGGCGGCCACGAAGCAGCGGTCGACTTCCGGGGTCTCGCCGAGGTGGTAGTGGCCGTCGGGAGTGCACGCCTCGGGGCCGTTGAACACCAGCTGCAGCCCGGCCTCGGCCAGCGCCGGGACCCGGTGCACGGCCCGCTGAAGGATCGGGCCGAGGTGCTCCCAGTCCTCCTCGAGCTGCAGGAACGAGCTGTCGCCGGGGATGCCGTCGAGCCGCCAGACCTTGCCGCGCGGCTCGAAGAACCCGACCATCAGCTTGCCGGTCTCCTCCTTGCAGTAGGCGTGGTTGCTCGGGTCGCGCACCGTGCAGGGGGATCGCGCCGACGAGGTCGTCGGTGCGCAGCAGCGGCCACCGCTCGCGCAGTTCGTCGAACTCGAGCACCCGGGCCTTCACCCCGACCGTGCGGGCCATCGACAGCCCACGCAGCAGCTCCTCGAAGCGGTCGAGGTCGGAGGCGACCGAGATCGATCCGCTGGTGCGGTAGCCGGTGGCGTGGCCGTTGTCCTGCTCGAGCGACTCGAACAGCCGCGCCGAGTAGGTCGCCAGCCGCGTCAGGCTGTGGCTGGACTTCAGCTGCGAGACCAGCCCCGCGGCGTGCCAGGTGGTGCCGCCGGTGAGCTGGCCCTGCTCGAGCACCAGCACGTCGGTGACCCCGCGTCGAGCCAGGTGGTAGGCGACGCTGCAGCCGATGATGCCGCCGACCACCACCACCTGCGCGCGTTCGGGCAGTTCCACGGTGCGTTCTCCCCCGCGTCTCGCGCCCGGGACCACCTTCCGGGAGCGTAGGAGCCGGTCTCCGGCCATGTGTGCGAACCGCTCTCGGGACTGGGGCCCGTCGCCCACGTAGGCTCCGACCGGGCGGGCGGATCCCGATCGGCGCCGGGCTCCGGACCCCGGGCACAGGAGGTCACCGGTGACCGAGCAGCACCCCGAGGGCGTGGGGTCCCCGGACCGTGGCAGGGATCGCGACCACGGTCACGACCACGGTCACGACCACGGCGATCATGGTCACCGGCGCGGCCTCTGGGCCTCGATCCGGCACCTGGTGGCGCCGCACCGTCACCACGTGGGCGACTCGATCGATCGCGCGCTCGAGGACAGCCACCTCGGGGAGCGCGTCACCAAGCAGACGCTGGTGGTCAAGCTGGCGGGCGCTGGCGTGCAGCTCGCGATCGTCGCCATCAGCGGCTCGTTGGCGCTGATGGCCGACATGCTCCACAGTTTCGCCGACGCCTCGACGACGATCCCGCTTTGGATCGCCTTCGTCCTGGGCCGTCGTGAGGCCAGCAGTCGGTTCCCGCACGGGTACCGCCGCGCCGAGGACCTCGCCGGGGTCTTCATCGTCGCGGTCATCATGGCGACCTCCGTGCTGGTCATCTGGGAGTCCTACCAGCGGTTGCGAGCGCCGACGCCGATTACGAACCTGCCATGGGTGGGTGCTGCCGCGGTGGTCGGCATCGTCGTCAACGAGTACGTCGCAAGGCGGCGGATTCGGGTCGGCCGGAGGATCGGATCGTCGGCCCTGGTCGCCGATGGGCTGCACGCGCGGACCGACACGCTGTCGTCCGCGGCGGTGCTGGTCGCGGTTGCCGGGGTCGCGCTGGGCTACGACCTCGTCGACTCGCTGGTGGGCTTCGTCGTCGCCGCGATCATCCTGTGGATGATGAAGGGCACCGCGCTGCAGATCGGGCTGCGTCTGATGGACGGGGTCGAGCCGGGCACCCTCGAGGAGATCAGCGTGATCGGCGCCGAGGTCGACGGCGTCGAGACGGTCGATGCGGTCCGGGCACGCTGGGCGGGTCACCGGATGATGGTGGAGGTGATCGTGGCCGTCGATCCGGACCAGAGCGTGCGTGCGGGCCACCTCATCGCCGAGCAGGTGCGCCATGAGGTGCTCCACGGTGCCCAGCACGTGCACGACGTCCTGGTGCACGTCAACCCGGCGGTGTCGGACGATGACGACGACCCCCATGCGCTGACCCGTCACCACCGCCGGACCCGACCATCCCCACGGCCGGCCGGGCACGCGATCGCCGGGCCGATCCCTGCCGCGACGGACGATCGCTCATGAACGCGCCGGTGGGGGACTCCAGGCGGCATCCGCGGCGTGAGGCACCGGCGACGTTGCGCCTGTGCGTCAAGCTCGCAGAGGTGTTCCCGCCGGTGTGGCGGCGGATCGAGGTGGCCTCGGACCTGGGGCTCGACGACCTGCACGACGTGCTTCAGGTCGTGTTCGGCTGGGAGGACCGGCACCTCTACCGGTACTCGACCGGCCTCGAACAGGATCGGGGTGCGGCGTTCGCGTGTGTCTGGGATCTGGCTGAGGAGCGGCAGGAAGCGTCCTGCGCGATGCCGACGTGGAACGTGCGGACCGAGAAGTTGCTCGCCATCGTCGGGGAGGGGCGGTATCCGCAGGACGACTACGGCGACAACTGGTGGCTGGCGATCGAGGTGGAGGAGGTCGCCGAAGGACGGGTCCCGCCCGGCCGGGCCGTGCTGCTGGAAGGGGCCGGTGCCGGGCCGCCCGAGGACTGCGGCGGCATCGAGGGCGACCGCACGATCGTGGCCGCTGCTGACCCGACCCACCCCGAACACCGTCAGGCGCTGGCCGACCTGAGGGACGGTTGGGGTTCGATCCGACGCCGGACTCGCTGGGCCTGGTGGCCTTCGACCCGGTCGCGCTCGGCGAGCAGCTGCGCGCGCTGGACCTGGCCGGTCGCCCCCCGACCCCGAGGCACGTCGGCGCGAAACTCGTCGAGCTGCTGCTGCGGGCCCGGAACTCGGATACCGCCCGGCGGCTGCGCACCCATGCGTCGGCAGCCGACGTGGAGGCGGACGTCGACGAGGCGACCGCCGCGGACATGGTGCGTGCGGTGCAGGTGTTGCTCGACACGGTCGGCGATGGGGTGAAACTGACCGCCGCCGGCTCCCCGCCGCAGCGGATGGTGCGCACGGTGTGCGACGAACTCGACCTCGACAGCGTGTGGATCGGCGCCGGCAACCGCGAGGACCAGACCTTGCCGGTCCTCGTGCTGCGGCAGACCGCGCAACGGCTCGGAATGCTGCGCAAGGTCAAGGGGCGGCTGGTCCCGACCGCCCGGGGCCGCACGCTCGCCGGCGATGCGCTCGGACGGTGGTGGCGGCTGGCCGGAGCACTTCCTCTCGGTGTCGCGGTGCCTCCGATGCCGCGTGGCAGGCCCGGAGTGCTGCTGCCAGGCCTGATGGCCGCGGGTTCGACCGACGCCGCCGAGGTGGCGGTGGCAGAACTGCTCACCGGGTTGAGGAGGGAGCTCGAGGGTGGCCAGCCGATCGATCGGCGCACCGCCATCGGGCTGATCGCCGACGACGTCGCGCTGTTGCGCCGCGTCGGGGCCCTCGACGGCGACGGGTTCGAGGACTGGCCCGGTGCGGTCACGCCCGGGGGTCGGGCACTGGCCCGTGCCGCGCTCGCCGACCGCTGGGACGGGGTGGCCGCGCTTACGCTCCTGGAGCTGCTGCTGCTGGTGGTGGTGGCGGCGGTGGCCAGGTCGGGGATGCCGCCCGGTGGCGCGCCCGGTACGGCAGCACCAGGCTGCCGAGGACCGTCACGCTGACCGGTCCGGTCAGATACATCGCCAGTACCAAAGGCAGCTCGGCCACCGACACGCGTCCGGGCGGTTCACCCAGCGACGCGGCCAGCGCGACGAGGCCCACCACCGGGGGCAGGGCCATCCCGAGCATGAACAGCGCTGGTCGGCGCTGCCTGATGCCGACGGTCATGGCGGCGAGCCAGACCACCGGGAGCGCGACGAGGCTGACGAGGTTGACGGCGTAGGCGACCACCCACTGCCCGAGCAGTCCCGGCAGCAGAACCACCAGCACTACAACCCCCAGCACCACCGCGAGCACCGCGCCACCCATCTGCGCACGCGGATCGGTCGGCGGTGGCACGGCGCCCTCGGAACTCGGCTCGCTGGGCCCTGAACCGGTACCACGAGCCTACGACTCCCGCAGCGGCGCGGTAGGGGCGTTGGCCACGGGCAACGGTGGCGGCCGCCGCCGCAGCCGGCGGGTCCCGCACCGGACTACCGCGCGGCTGCCGCTACGTCGGGGTCGGGGCGTCCCATCGACCACAGGCCGACGACCACCGTCGTGGCGATCACCCCGGCGATCACGACCCACCCGGAACCCGCCACCGGCCAGGTGCCGACGCCAGGTTCGGTGGCGGCTCGCAGCGCGGTGCCCACGCCGACGAGCAGGACGCCGAGGTTGAGCCCGATCGCGCGGGTGCGGGCTCCCACCTCCAACCGGAGCCGCAGCAGTTCGCGCTCTCCGGTGGTGCGTCCGCGCAGCATCGGTAGGAGGTAGACGACCGTGGCCAGGATCGCGGGTGCCAGCACCCCTGCCATCGCGACCAGGCCGACCGCATCCAGCCACCGCCAGCCGCCGAAGCCCACCAGCGCCGCGTCGGCCCAGACCACCGCGGTCAGCCAGGCCACGGCACCGAGGATCAAGGGTCGAGCGGCGGTGACTCGCGCCTGCCACACCGCCCGCCACACCGGCGCGGTCACGACGGTCGCGCTCAGCGCGAACCCGGCCAGGGCGATGCCGGCGCCGACGCGTGCTGCGCTGCCCGCGGCGCCCGGCAGCCCCAGCGCCAGCAGCAGCGCGAGCGCGACCGCCAGTGCGACCGCCCCGACCCGCAGCGCCCGGGCCGCGGCACGGTCGGCACCGGGTTCGATCTGGCAGCGGGCCATGGTCGGTCCGAAGAAGACCAGCGTGGCCAGCAGCGTGAGCACCCCCCAGCCGAGCACGTTGGCGTGCAGGTGGGCGACGCGTACGCCGGCGGACCACGCCCCCGCACTCCAGCCCAACCCGAGCAGGGTGCCCAGCGTCGCTCCGGCCAGGAAGAACAGGTGGGCGTCCTCGTAGCGGCGGGCGACCCAGCCCAGCCGGGCGCCGACGGCGCGGCGACGCAGTCGACGCAGCCGCCACCAGGCCGCAGCGACGACGCCGATGACGATGGTCGCGCCGAGTGCCAGCCCTGGGACCCACCGGGTCGGCAACCCGGCGAGCACCAGCACGATGCCGAGGTTGGTGACCCACGTCCACCAGCCAGACCGCCGCCCTGGGCTGCGGGTGATCGTCCGGGTGAAGTGCTCGCTGAACGCCAGGATCACGTTGGTGAGCACACCAAGGGTGAACAGGTGCACGGCAAGCCAGCGACCGCCGGGTAGAGCCTCGCCGACGGCCAGCCAGACCCCGATCGCGACCGCAGAGACGGCGGCGAACCGCAGGGTGGGCACCACCTCGGCGAACGGGGAGGCACCCCGGGCACGCCCGCGCCCGACCCCGACGATCGGGGGCGGGGCGTCGCTACTGGCCATCTGCTGCTCCGGGTCGTCGGGTGCGAACTCGACGTCCCGAGCGTAGGCCGGGGTGCCTGCGGTCCCGCGAAGAGGCGGTCGCCCTGGCTGACCCCCCAGCACACCGGGGTGCCGCCGGCCTCCGGCGCACCGAGAGGCCACCCCCCACCCTACGTACAGCACCGCGGCGTGGTCACTCGTTCCGCTGCTCACCGGTGCAGGACGGTGGACACGACCTCTCCGGGCCGCTGGCCGGCTCGGGTCACCGGCCGCCCGTTGACCTCCCAGATCGTGGAGTGGCCGGCCGCCACGTCGTAGCCCTCACCCGTCCGCCCGGCGAAGCTGGCGAAGGCGACGGGGGACCGGCAGGTCCGGGCGATGCGCCTGCCACGGGCATCCTGCTCGTCGAGTTCGTGATGGTGGTGCAGCACGCCGGCGGCGTAGAGGTCGATGCCCAGGGCGGCCATGTCCTCGTGGTGTGCCCTCGTGCCGGTGTCCTTGCAGATGCCGAGCCCGATCCGCCACCCGTCGACCTCGGTGAGCCTCGGAGCGTCGCCGGGCGTGAACCGGGCCTGCTCGGCGGCGCTCAGCCACTGCTTGCGGGAGACGATGGCCGCACCGGAGGCGTCGATGCGCAGCATCCCGATGCAGGTGACGTCGCCCGAGGAGACCGGGGCTCCGACCAGTGCCACCGCGTTGGTCTGCGCGCACGCCTCGACGAGCTGAGCCAGGGCCGGGTCGTCCAGTGTCAGCGGTGGGGCGTCGAGGTGGTAGCCGGTCAGGGAGAGCTCGGGGAAGATCACCAGCCGAGCACCCGCACGCCGGATCAGCGTGGCGTGCTCACCGGCGTTGCGTTCGACGTCGAGGGGGAGGCACGCCGGTTGCGCGACGGCAACGGACAGGGACGCAGGCATCGCAGCTCGGGTGCATCGAGGACGCTGAAGGGCGACGACGATACTGCCCGGTGCCCGTGCCGTGGCGCGAGCGTCCCCGGCTAGCGTCGGTGCTCGCGACGAGAGGGAGCCGTCCATGGCCAACCGCGACACCGACGATCCGACCTCCCGCATCGTGGCCGCCCAGGACGAGTTCTCGCCCGCCGTCACCTACCTGAACACCGCCACCCTCGGCCTGCCCCCGCGACGCACGCTGATGGCCGTGGAGGCGGCGATGGACGACTGGCGGCGAGGCACGGCGGATGCCGTCGGATTCGACGAGGCCGTCGAGGCCAGCCGGCAGGGATTCGCGCGACTCGTCGGCGTCGATGCGGCGGGGGTGGCCGTCGGGGCGCAGGTGTCGCCGTTGGTCGGGCTGGTGGCCGCGTCACTCGAGCCCGGGAGCGAGGTGCTCACCGCCACCGGCGAGTTCACCAGCGTGCTGTTTCCGTTCCTCGCGCAGGCCGATCGCGGCGTGGTGGTCCGCGAGGTACCCCTCGAAGCGCTGGCCGAGTCGCTGACTGAAGCCACCACGCTGGTGGCGGTGTCGGCGGTGCAGTCGGCCGACGGGCGCATCGCCGACACCGACGCACTGCACGAGGCGTGCGCCGCCACCGGGACCCGCACGCTGATCGACACCACGCAGGCGGCCGGCTGGCTGCCGTTCGACGCCAGCCGGTGGACCTACACCCTCGGCGGTGGCTACAAGTGGCTGCTCGCCCCGCGGGGTACGGCCTTCCTGACCGTCGCGCCGGAGGCGCGCGAGGCGTTGCGGCCCGTCGCGGCCGGCTGGTACGCCGGCGAGGACCGCTGGTCGTCGATCTACGGCGGCCCACTGCGGCTGGCGTCGTCCGCTCGCCGTTTCGACGTCTCGCCGGCCTGGTTCTCGTGGGTGGGCCAGGCGGCGTCACTGGCCCTGCTGCTCGAGGTCGGGATCCCCGCGCTGCATGAGCACGCGACCCGGTTGGCCCGCCGGTTCTGCGAGGCGACGGACCTGCCCGTCACCGGTTCGGCGATCGTGGCGGCCGCGGCGGATGACCGGGTCCCCGCTCTGCTCGCCGAACACCGCATCGCCGCCGCGACTCGGGCGGGCCGGCTGCGGCTGTCATTCCACGTCTCCACCACGGCGGCGGACGTCGACCGCGCCGCCGCGGTGCTGGCCGGCCACCTGCGACCCTGATCGAGCGACCATGCGGACCTTCACGCTCCCCCAGGCACGCCGGCTGGCGCTACGGGCGTGCGGACTCGCCGAGGGTCGTCCGGCGGCCGGGGTCCGCCGCGACGTGCGGCACCTGCGATCGGTGACCGATCGCCTCGGGGTGGTCCAGATCGACAGCGTGAACGTGCTGGCTCGTGCGCACGAGCTGCCGTTCTTCTCCCGGCTCGGGCCCCATGACCGCATGGGGCGGGACCGGTGGCTGTGGCGGTCCCGGGAGCTGCTGGAGGGCTGGGCGCACGTCGCCTCGCTGACGCCGGCCGATCGTTGGCCGGTGCTCGCCCACCGCCGGGCGGCCTTCCGTCACGGTCCGTCGCGGGCCCGGTTCGCGGCCGCGTACCCGGGGGTGCTGGACGCCGTGCTGGCCGAGGTCGCCGAGGCCGGCCCGACCAGCGTGTCCGACCTCGCCGATCCGGGACGCCGCAGCGGGCCGTGGTGGGGCGACCCGCAGGGCAAGGAGGCCCTGCAGCACCTGTTCCTCGGCGGAGAGCTGGCCGTCCACGACCGGACCCCGCAGCTGGTCACCGTCTACGACCTCGCCGAACGGGTCGTGCCTGCGGCGCACCGGGTCCCCCCGCCAGACCCCGAGGAGGCGCAGCGTGCGCTGCTGCGCGCCGCGTTGCGGGCCCAGGGGCTCGGCACCGCCGCCGACCTCGCCGATCACCACCGCCAGCCGATGGGCACCGCCCGTCGGCTGCTCGAACAGCTCGCCGATCGAGGCGAGGTGGCACGGGCCCGGGTCCGCGGCCACGACCAGGCCTACTATCTCGACCCGGAGGCCGCGGTGCCCCGCACCAGTCGGGCCCGCACGCTGGTGTCCCCGTTCGACCCGGTGATGTGGGAACGGGCCCGTACCGAGCGGCTGTTCGGCCTGCGCTACCGGATCGAGATCTACGTGCCAGCTGCCAAGCGGGTTCACGGGTACTACGTGCTGCCGTTGTTGCTCGGAGACCGTTTCGTCGCGCGGGTGGACCTCAAGGCCGACCGGCTGGCACGACGGCTGTGGGTGCGAGGCGCCTTCGCCGAACCGGGGGTCGACCGTACGGCCGTGGCCCGCGAGCTCGCTGACGAGCTCGCGGAACTCGCCGGATGGCTCGAGCTCACCGCGATCACCGTCGACGACCACGGGGACCTGGCCGGCGCCCTGCGGCGAGCGACTCGCTGACGGACGCCGGACCAACGGGGCATACTGCCCCATGCCCACCTCCCCTTCCGAAGATCCGTCGCCGGTGCCTCCCGAGCGTCCTGGACCCTTGCTGCGCGTGCTGCGGGCCACCCCCGAGGACGTCGTCGACGTGTTCGTCTACGTCGTGGTCCTCAACCTGGCGATCGAGTACGTCCCCGAGGTGATCAGCGAAGGCTTCACGCTGTCGTTGCTCACCGCGGTGCTGCTCAAGCTCGCCCTCGAGGTCGTGCTCGTGGTCAAGAAGCGGGCGGTGGCGCGGTTGCGTAGCGCGATGACCGTGCCCGCACGACTCACCGCAGCGGTGCTGCTGTGGGTGGCTGCGGCAGGCAGCAAGGTCGCGGTGCTCGGGCTCGTTGACCTCGTCTTCGGGGATGCGGTCAGCCTCGGCGGCTTCGTGTCGGTCACCCTGCTGGTGGTCACTCTGCTGCTGGCGCGGGCAGCGGTGCGCCGCCTGCTGGGCGACCAGCACGACCCAACCACCTCTTCCGCCGACACGGATGCCGCGCCAGCCCCGGAATGACGTGCGCGATGAGCGCCGCGGTGGGGATCCGCGCTAGGACGGGATGCTCGGCTCGTTGGAACCGGCCGGCCAGTGGGCCGCACGCTGCCCGCGGTCGGCGAGCCACTCGGTGAGCTCCTCACCCTGCTGATCACCGTCCTGCCCGCCCTCGAAGGGGTCCGGGTGGGAGGTCCCCGGACCCGGGGCGAGGAGTCGGATCACTCCTCGAAGCGAGTTGACGAACCGGAAGCGCTCCTTGGCGGCAGCCATGAACGCCCGACCGGCCGGTGAGTCGGGCAGGTCGCTGGCCCGCTCCGGCAGCACGAGATCGACGCGCCACAAGCCGTCGGTCTCGAGTTCGCGGCTCGCCCCGAGGTGCTCGAGGACCCCGAGCATCGCCTGGTTGCGGGACAGCACGTCGTGGCGGAAGACCTCGATGCCCTCCTCGCGTCCCCGGGCGGCGAGGGCTCCGAGCAGCAGCGTTGCGGCCCCCTGACCCTGGTAGCGATCGGCGACGGTGATCGCCGCCTCGGCGACCTCGCGTTCGAAGGGGTCGCGGATGAAGCGGGCCACCCCGATCCCCGGGTGTCCCGGGCGGTCGAGGTCGATCGCCACGATCGCTTCGTGGTCGACGTGGTCGACCTCGCTGAGGTAGGTGAGCTGCTCGGAGGTGAACTCGCGGATGTCCTCGTGGAAGCGCAGTTCTCGGGACTCGCTCGACAGCTCGCGCAGCCCTGCCGCGAGCCGGTCGCGGTCCTGCGGCCGGATCTGGCGCAGCAGCACCGCGGTTCCGTCGCGCAGCGTGAGGTGACGCTGCCACCCGCCGGGAGCCACCACCTCGACGTCGAGGTGGTGCCGGTCGATCACGGCTCGTGTCGTCATGCTCGGGACTCCTGAGTGGTCGCATACAGCTGATGGATGTCCGCGGCGAAGCGGTCGAGCACGACCGCGCGGCGGACCTTGGTGGTCGGGGTCAGCGAGCCGGCCGCCACGCTGAGCGGCTCGGTCGCGATCGCGTAGCGTCCGATCGACTCGGCGCGGGAGACCGTGCGGTTCGCGTCCGCGATGGCGGCGTCGAGGTGGGCCCGCAACAGCAGCTGCGCGGCGGGGGAGAGTCCGCCGGCGTTCGGTGCGTCGCCGGAGGTGCTCGGCCCGGCCCCAAGGCCCTGTTCGGCCCCAAGGCCCTGTTCGGCCAGCACCCGGTCTGCCTCCACCGGGTCGAGCCAGACCAGGGCGGTCACGAACGGCCGGCCTTCCCCGAGCACCACGCACTCCTCGACCAGCGGGTGTGCCCGGATGCGGTCCTCGAGCGGGCCGGGCACGACGTTCTTGCCGCCGGCGGTGATCAGGATGTCCTTCTTGCGGCCGACGATGCGCAG
>SLLJ01000316.1 GCA_007134165.1 Nitriliruptoraceae bacterium
CCCACGGTGAGGACCTCGCCGCGATCGTGTGCGAGCCGGTGGCCGCCAACATGAACCTGGTCCCGCCCGACGACGGCTACCTCGAGGTGCTGCGCGCCGAAGCCGACCGCAGCGGGGCGCTGCTGGTGTTCGACGAGGTCATCACCGGCTTCCGCGTGGCGCGTGGTGGGGCGCAGGCCTGGCACGGGGTCACGCCCGATCTGACCGTGCTGGGCAAGATCGTGGGGGGCGGCTTCCCGCTGGCCGCATTCGGGGGCCGGGCCGAGCTGATGGATCACCTCGCGCCCGACGGACCCGTCTACCAGGCCGGCACGCTGTCGGGCAATCCCGTGGCCGTGGCGGCGGGGCTGGCCACCCTGCGGCTGCTCGACGACGACGCCTACCGCCGCCTCGAGGCGGTCACGCAGCAGCTCGAGGGCGTGCTGCGCGCCGCGCTGGCCGAGGCCGCCCCAACGGTGCCGGCAACCGTGCGGCGCCACGCGACCCTGCTCGGGGTGGTGTTCGCGCCGGCGGGTCCCCGCCGCTACGAGGACGTCGTCGCGGCGGATCACGACGCCTACGGCCGGTTCTTCCACGCCATGCTCGAGCGCGGGATCTACCTCGCCCCATCGGGCTACGAGGTGGTGTTCACCTCGTTGGCGCTCGACGATGCGGCCATCGACCGCATCGGCCAGGCCGCGCACGAGGCCGCCGGCGTGCTCGACGCGGGGGCCTGAGCGGTGGGCTGCCGACCCCCGGGACCCGTTTGTTCGCCATTCTGGGGGTTCGGTACGCTGCGGCTACCCCGGCCGAACGACCCCCGGTCGTGGGTCGTTGGGACCAGCGGGTAGCAGGTGACCTGCTGGCCACGACCAGCCCCTGACCGCCCCTACTAGCCCCTTGACAGCCCGTGAACGGGTGAGAAGAGGTGCACGGTGCTCGAATGGTTCGGTGAGTTCTTCTCCGCACTGCCCGAGGTCGGGCGGGCCCTGTACCAGTTCGGCGACCCGGGCAACCTCGGTCGCGGGTGGATCAGTGGGGCCATCTTGCTGCTGTGGGGTGGGCCGTTGCTCGCGCTGCCGCTGTGGATCGCCAAGAAGACCTACGGCACCCACGAGTGGGTGTCGGCGACGATGGGGGTGATCGCCGCGTCGAGCTTCCTGTGGTGGGTCCACGGGGTCATCCCCCACGGCTGGATCCAGTTCGTGGAGTCCAACGAGAACCTGCTGTCGGGACGGGTCATCCCGGCCAGCGCTGGCATCGACATCTCCGAGGACTACCGCCTCGACATCGCCTCCAACCTCTACGGGGTGATCGCCGACTCGGTGATCGCCCTGCTGATGATCGCCGGCATCGTGGTGTCGTTGTGGCTCGCGCTGCGGGTCCAGAAGTCCCTGCCGAAGACGCTGGCTACCGGTGAGACCAAGCCGGAGTCCGGCGGCTACAAGTAGCGGCCTGAGCCTCTCCGGCCGCGTTCAGCCAAGGAGCCGTACCCATGGGCAAGACCGACCGCGGTGAGCATCCCCTGATGTTCGACGACTACGTCGTACAGCAGGTCGACCCCAACTGGCTGCAGGAACGCGTCAAGCCCAAGCGCCACATCGGGCTCACCCCCGAACTGTGCATCCTGTGCCGCGCCTGCGAGGACGTGTGTCCCTGGGAGTGCATCTACATGATGTCACCCAGCATCATCCAGGACGCCGACAGCGCGGAACTGGTCACGCTGGCCAGCCAGTCCCACGCCGTGTTCATCATCGACGACAACGAGTGTACGCGCTGCGCGATCTGCGTCGAGCGCTGCCCCTCCGACGCGCTGTGGCTCGGCCGCGTCGAGGCCTGACCCCCGCTCCTTCACGCCCGCCCCGCGATCACGAGGTCGACCACCGTGCCCAAGCTCCCCACCTTCGACGACGTCAAGGGCAACGTGCAGGACAACGTCATCTGGAAGTCGATCTTCCGGCCGGGATCGATCTACCGCAAGGGCTACCGCGACACCTCGCGGGACCGGGCCCTGGCCTCGATGAACAACGTGCTCTACCACCTGCACCCGGTGAAGGTGAAGCGGCACGGCCTGAAGCTGACCTACACCTACTGCCTCGGGGGGCTGAGCTTCTTCCTGTTCGTGCTGCTGACCATCACCGGCATCTTCCTGATGTTCTTCTACACCCCGGCGGCCGGTGCGGGCAGCGAGATTGCGTACGCCAACATGCGCGAGATCTCGGCGTCGATCACCTTCGGCAACCTCGTGCGCAACCTGCACCGATGGGGTGCGCATGCCATGGTGTTCACGGTCTTCCTGCACATGGCGCGGGTGTTCTACCACGGGGCCTACAAGCCCCCGCGCGAGTTCAACTGGGTGGTCGGCGTGATCCTGCTGCTGCTGACGCTGCTGCTGTCGTTCACCGGCTACCTGCTGCCCTGGGACCAGCTCGCGCTGTGGGCGGTGACCGTGGGCACCAACATGATGGGCTTCACCCCCGTGTTCGGCGACCAGGTCCAGTTCGTGCTGCTCGGTGGGGTCGAGATCGGCCCCAACACCCTGCTGCGCTGGTACGTCCTGCACGTGCTGTTCATCCCGTTCATCACCGTCATCTTCCTCGCGGTCCACTTCTGGCGGATCCGCAAGGACGGCGGCATCTCCGGCCCGCTGTGATGCCCACGCGTTCGGTCGCAAAGGAGTCAGCATGAGCGACGAGGTCCAGATCGACCAGGAGGTCTACGACCGCCTGATCGCCGAGGGCAAGAGCGAGCGCATCGCGCGGGCCAAGGCCAAGGCCGCCTCGGTGCGCAAGGCCAAGATCGCCGAGGGCCAGACGCTCGGACCCCGGCCCGCGGATCAGGCTGCGAAGGCGCTCAGCGACTACCGCGAGTCCGCCGGTGGGGGCGGTGGGGTCGCGACCAAGACCGCCGCCCCGGCCGAGGCGGGCGGCGCGGCCGGCGGCCGGCTCACGCCCGAGCAGCGCGCCGCAAGGGTCGCCGCGTCACTGGGCAACGGCGGCAAGGAGCCGGCCTCCATCGGCGTGCCCACCTCCGGGGCCCACACCCACCGGTTGCTCGCCCTGGTCCCGCCGGCCGGCATCCAGCAGGTGCAGGGCAAGCAGCAGGACAAGGTCTACACCTGGCCACACCTGCTGCTGGTCGAGTTCGTGGCGCTGCTCGCGGTCGGCTCGCTGCTGCTGATCGTCTCGTTCTTCCTCGACGCGCCCCTGGGCTCGCTGGCCAACCCCAACGACGTGCCGGCGATCAACAAGGCACCCTGGTACTTCATGGGACTGCAGGAGTTGCTGGCCTACTTCCACCCGATGGTCGCCGGGATCACGATGCCGGGGGTGGCGGTGGTGCTGCTGATGGCCGCTCCGTACATCGACAAGAACCCGTCGGCCAAGCCCGAGAACCGCAAGGTCGCCAACATGGCCTTCACGTTCTTCGTGGTGTTCTGGGCCGTGCTGGTCATCATTGGCTCGTTCCTGCGAGGTGCAGGCTACGAGTGGGTCTGGCCCTGGGTCGACGGGCTCGGGTTCACGCTGTAGGCGGACCGGCGATCCCGGACCGCTGCACGACACGACACGACACGAGGCATCCACGTGGCTAACGACTCACGCATCGCCAAGCCGGTCGAACGGCGCACCTTCCTGCGGGTGGGGCTCATCGGCTCGGTGACCGCCGGGCTCGGGGGTTTCGGTCTGGGGGTGCTCGGCATGCTCTGGCCGCGTCCCGGTGACGAACTCACCGGCGAGGTCCCGCTGGGCGTGGCCGCCGATCTCGCCGCGCAGATCTCCTCCGAGCGCACCCCGGTGCGGGTGCCCGAGGGTGGGATCTCGATCATCACCTGGGATCCGTCGAGTTCGGCGGCGATGCGCAACTACGGCGAGGACCACGCCATCCTCGGCGACACGACGGGCCTGATGGCGGTCAACTCCCAGACCTGCCCGCACCTGGGCTGCGCGGTGCCGTGGTGCCAGACCTCGCAGTGGTTCGAGTGCCCCTGCCACGGGTCGCGCTACAACCGCTACGGCGAGTGGACCGGCGGTCCCGCTCCCCGCGGTCTGGACCGCTACGGCTCGTTCGTCGACGGTGACGGGCTGTTCGTGGTCGACCTCGGCAACCCGCTGACCGGTCCCTCGCGTACGGCCAACGCCCTCGAGCAGAACCCTGAGGGTCCGTCCTGCATCGACGCCTGACCCGTCCGGAGCCCAACTCATGCCTGAGCTGATGATCCTCGCCGAAGCTGGCGGGTCCGGCGCCAACGTGCCGATCGTGATCCTGCTCGCTGCGCTGGCCGCGTTCGCCATCGCCTACGTGATCGTGGGACCCGGCCGCCAGCGCCGTGGCCCCAAGCGCCACGGCGACATCCCGCTGGCCATGCGCCCCTACCACTCCGACGAGGAGCTCGAGACCACCGGCATGGAGCGGGCGATGTCCTGGGGCGTGGCCCTGGCCGTCTTCGCCTCGCTGTTCGTGCCGCTGTACTGGCTGATCGAGCCCGAGCGCATCAACAACCGGGTCGACGACTTCTACGAGCAGGACGTGCAGGCCGGACGGGCGCTGTTCGCCGAGGCCTGCGCCTCCTGCCACGGCACCAACCTCGAAGGTGGCTCTGCCCCCCACCCCAACCCGGACATCGACGCGCCGTGGCCGGCCCCGGCGATGGACAACATCGTCGCGCGCTACCAGGACAGCGAGATCGTGGACGACGTCCACGAGTTCATCATGCTCACCCTGATCCACGGGCGGGCCGGCACGCCGATGAACGCCTTCGGGGTCGCCAACGGTGGGGTCTACTCCGATCAGCAACTCGAGGCCATCACCGCCTACATCTTGTCCGTGCAGACCGGCGTGCTGCCCGAGGTCGAGGCCTTCGTCGGTCGCTCCGGCGACGACCTGTTCGACCAGCACTGCGCGCGCTGCCACGGGCCGCAGGCCGAGGGCTACGTCGGCCCGCAGCTGATCAACGTCTTCGAGCGCTACGGCTGGGACCCCGACGACGAAGCCTCGCTCGAGCAGGCCCGGGCCGCCATCCTCGACACGCTCAGGATCGGGCGCAACGTGCCTGGCGAAGCCCCGATGCCCGCCTACGAGGGCGTCATCACCGAGGAGGCGATGGTCGCCATCGTCGACTACCTCGAGTCCTTCCAGCAGACCGGCGGCCCCCGGGCCGGACAGATCGGTGGCGAACCCACCGCCACTGACGACGCCGACGATGCTGACGCCACCGACGAGCAGGAGTCCTGACCGTGACCGAGCTGCTGTTCCTCGCGGTCGAGGAGGCCATCCCGGCCGACCACCCGGCCGCCATCCTCGCCGTCCCCCTCGGCCTGCTGTTCCTGTCGGGCTCGATCTACCTGCTGCTGTGGTCGAACTACGGCGCCAAGAAGGGTGCGGCGATCTACGGCACCGCGTTCTTCGGGTTCTGCTTCCTGCTCGGCGTGTTCTGGTGGTTCGGCGGTCCGGGGATCCCCCCCAACCTGGGCATCAACCATCTGCCGGGCCAGTCCGTCGACCACTACCAGCCGCGCTGGTACGCCTTTGAGCCGGGCTCGCCCCGGGCGGAGTTCTTCCCCTCCACCGACCAGGTCGGCGACTTCGAGCCGCTGGCCGAGCACCTCGACATGGCCGGCATGGACGAGGACGACCGGCTGGCCAACCCGCGCTTCTCGGCCCTGTCGGGTTCGGTCGACCAGGCCGTGTCCCAGATGTCGGACCAGTTCCTGCCCATCGACGAGAACAACGTGGCGCAGATCGGTGTGGAGCGCCGGGCCGTGCTCGAGGACGACGCTCGCGCTCAGCAGCCCGAGGGCTCACGCCGAGCTCCAGAGTTCTACAGCGCCGAGGCCGTCGGCGACCCGCGGCTGCTCGAGGACCGGTCGACCGGCACGCTGCTCGCCGTCAGCGAGTTCCAGGTCTTCGCCACCTTCCTCGACGCGGACGGCGTGCCCTTCGACCCGGTGCCGGTCGGCCCGTCGGGCGAGTGGTTCGCCTTCCTGGATCCCGGGGCGACCTGGGTTCCCTCGGCGGTCTGGACGCTGATCTCGTTGTTCGGATTCGTGATCAGCCTGGCATGGCTCGACCGGCTCGAGATGCGGGACAAGCGGCGTGACGCCGTCGAGGTCGAGGAACCCGAAGACCTCGCGGTGCCCATCGCCCAGTGACCCACCGTCGGCCGGGTCCGCGTACCTGGCTGCTCGTCGCCCTCGCCGGTCTGCTGCTGGCAGCGTGCGGGGGCGGCACGGGGGCAGGCGCCTGTGACGAGCGCATCCCGGGGGTGCGTCCGGGGCTGTGCCCGCTGCCCGTCGACCAGCGCGTGCCCGCGCCCGAGGAACCGGTCGACCTGCTCGACGGGGATGGGGAGCAACTCTCGCTCACCGAGCTGCGCGGCAAGGTCGTGGTGGTCAACTTCTGGGCCTCCTGGTGCGGACCCTGCCGGGTCGAGCAACCCGACCTCAACGAGGCCGCCCGCGCACTGCCAACCGACGAGGTGGTCTTCCTCGGGGTCAACATCGAGGATCGTGAGCCCAACGCGCTGGCGCACGTGCGCGAGTTCGACGTGCCCTACCCTCACCTCTACGACCCCGAGAACGTGTTCGCGTCACGCTTCGGTGGCGTCGGCCCCCGCACCATCCCCACCACCGTGCTGGTGGATGCCGAGGGCCGCGTCGCGGCCCGGGTGTTCGGGCTGACCACCACCACCGAACTGACCGTGCTTGCCGAGCTGATCGCCAGCGAGCGCTAGGAGTCCCGGCGTGGCCGAGACCGTGCAGTCCCTCATCTTCGACGCCAACGTGCTCATCGCTGCGTTCGTCGCGCTGGCGGCGGGCCTGGTGTCCTTTGCCAGCCCCTGCGTGGTGCCGCTGGTGCCCGGCTACCTGTCGTTCATGACCGGACTGTCCGGTCAGGACCTCGCTGAGGCTGACGTGCGGGTGCGCGGCCGGGTGCTGGTCGGCTCGTTGCTGTTCGTGGCCGGCTTCGCCATTCCCTTCACGATGCTGGGCTTTGCGATGGGGACCCTCGACATTCTCAGCCGCTCTCCGGTCGCCCGGGTCGGCATGGGGGCGCTGGTCGCCGTGCTCGGCCTGATGATGGCCGGGGGACGCCTCAGTGGCCAACTGCGCGTGATGGACACCGCCCCGTCCGGAGGGCTGGCCAGTGCGCCGCTGCTCGGGTTCGTCTTCGGGGTCGGATGGACGCCGTGCTTGGGACCGGCCGCCGGCGCGATCCTGACGCTTTCCGCCGGGGTCACCGACGGGGTGTCGGCCCGCGGCGCCTTCCTCGGTTTCGCCTACGCGTTCGGGCTGGG
This sequence comes from Nitriliruptoraceae bacterium, assembly GCA_007134165.1. Taxonomy (GTDB): domain Bacteria; phylum Actinomycetota; class Nitriliruptoria; order Nitriliruptorales; family Nitriliruptoraceae; genus SKJO01. Next base: position 7,274 of record SLLJ01000316.1, read on the forward strand.
GATCCCCTTTGTGCTGTTCGGACTGCTGTTCCGCCGGTTGTCCGGTGCCCTGGACGTGCTCAAGCGCAACGCCCGCACGCTGCAGGTCATCGGCGGCGGGTTTCTCGTGGCCGTGGGGCTGGCGATCGCCACCGGCCTGTGGGACCGCTTCATCTTCCTGCTGCGCCCCATGATCCAGGGCTTCGAGCCCCCGATCTGATCCTGCTGGACACTGTCCACACCCGTTCGGGCCGGTCGCTGGCGGCGGGGCGCGGTCAGCCGTAGGGTGAGTGTCGATCGCCACCCGTCGCGGGGCGGTCACGGCCCCGGGGGCGGGGACGGAGCAGCAGGTTGCGCCCGCGATCCTCCCACGATGCCGGTCCCGACCCGCAACTGCGTGCCAACGTGGCGCGCCGCCTGCGTGACGACGCCGAGGTGGTGGCCGACCCGGCCGACCGCGTCGGACTGCGGCGGGCGGTGGCCCGGGCCCTGGCCGCAGAGGGCGTGGTCGCCGCACCCGACGTGTGGGCCCGGCTGGTGCGCGATCTCGTCGACGACCTCGCTGGACTGGGACCGCTCGAGGGACTCCTGCGGGACCCCGAAGTCACCGACGTGATGGTCAACGGCGCCGACGAGGTGCACGTCGAGCGCGCCGGACACCTCCAGCCGGCCCCGGTGCGCTTCGACGACGACGCCCACGTCGAGCAGGTCGTGCGCCGGGTGATCGGCCCGCTCGGTGCGCGGCTCGATCGTTCGCACCCGTTCGCCGATGCGGTGCTCGCGGGCGGGGTGCGCCTGCACGCCATCCTGCCGCCACTCGCGGAGCGGCCCACCGTGACCCTGCGCCGCGTGCCGGCCGTGGTGCCCTCCTGGGAGGAACTCGCGGCGTCGGGCTCCGTTCCCCCGCCGCTGCGCGAGGTGCTGGTCGGCGCCGTCGCCGATCGGCGCAACCTCGCGGTCTGCGGCCGGGCCGGGGTCGGCAAGACCACCCTGCTCGCCCGCCTGCTCGCCGAGGTCGGCTCGGACCGGGTGGTCGTGATCGAGGACGCCCCCGAGTTGCGCCATCCCGCGCCGCACACCGTGCACCTGCGGGTCCGGCCACCGACCCCGGATGGGGGCGGTGGGGTGGACGTCGCCGCACTGCTGCGCAACGCACTGCGGATGCGACCCGACCGGCTGGTGGTCGGAGAGGTACGTGGGGTGGAGGTGGCCGACCTGCTGCAGGCCATGAACACCGGCCACGACGGCAGCCTGACCACCGTGCACGCCAACGGTGCGGCCGAGGCCCTGGTCCGGCTCGAGGGCATGGCGCTGCTGGCCGGCATCCCCCTGTCGGCCGCGCGGGCCCAGGTCGCTGCGGCCCTCGACCTCGTCGTTGCGCTGGATCGGGACCATGATTCTCGCCGTCGAGTGGTCGAGGTGGTCGAGGTTGGTATCGGTGAGCATGGACCGGTCAGCCAGGGGATCTGGCCATGATTCGCCGCCCATCCCCGACCCCGGCCGGCGCCACCGATCTGCTGCGCCTGCGCGCCGCGGCTGGTGGCGAACTCGGCGAACTCCGCGACCTGCCCCCTCGGGTGCGGCGGGCCCTTGCCGTGGCCGGCCAGGCGGGCGCACCGATGTCCGAGGCACTCGACGGCGCCAGCGCAGCCGAGGCCGACGCCCGGCAGGCCGGGCGGGCGGTTGCCGTCGCCAGCGCCCAGACCCGCGCGGTGGCCGGTGGTCTGCTGCTCGCCCCGCTGGTGCTCACTCCGGCGTTGGGACGGCTGGTGGGTGCGGACCTGCTGGCGTTCTACACCTCGTCGGTCGGCCTGGCGGTCGCCGGGATCGCGGCCGTGCTCTACGGACTCGGGGCCGGCCTGGTGCTCGGCATGATCCGCCGGATCGGACGCAGCGCGGCGGGGGTCCGGCGTCTGCGGGTGGTTCCGGCCCTGGCGGCTGGTGGGCTGGTGTGGTGGGCGCTGCACCCGGCGCTGGCCCCGGTGGTCGCCGTCCTGGTGGCTCGCGGTGGCCCGCGCGTAGCTCCCGACGTCGGCGTGGACGAGGCCGCCGACCTGACGGCGACCGCGCTGGCGGGCGGCGTGTCCGTCCCGCTGGCGCTGCGCACCGCCGCCGCCCAGTTGCCCGCGCTGGCCGACCGACTGCACCGCCTCGCCTTCGACCTCGAACTCGCCCCCCACGCCGTGCGTCCGGATCTGCCCCCACCCGAGGAGCCCTTCGCGCGCTTCGCGCAGGTCCTGCGTGCCGCGGTGGTGCTGGGAGCCCCGGTCGCACCGAGCCTGCGCCGCCTGGCGCAGGACCTGCGGGCCGACGACCTCGCGCGGATCCTGGCTGCCACCGAGCGGCTGCCCGCGCAACTGACCTTCCCCACTGCCCTGTGCCTGCTTCCGGCGACGCTGCTGACCGTCGGCGCGCCGATCGTGTCGACGGGACTGTCGTCGGTGGGCACCTGATCCTCGAGGAGGAACCTGCCATGCCCGAACCAACCCGGCACGCGGCCCCTGCCGTTGCGCCCACCCCTTCGCCTGCCCCGGCGCCTGCCCCTGCCCCTGCCCCTGCTTCGGCCTCTGCTTCGGCCTCTGCACCCGTGCCGGACTCCGGGTGGTCCGACGAGGACGGCTCGCTGGTCACCGAGTACGGCCTGCTCGCCGTGGTCGCCGCCACCGTCGCGGGAGTGATCATCGCGTGGGCGAGCAACGGCGCCCTCGTCAATCTGTTCAACGCGCTGTTGCGCCACGCCCGTTCGCTCGTCGGCGCATGAGCACCCGCCGGCGGCACCGTGACGAGTCGGGGATGCTCAGCCTCGAGGCCGTCATGGTGCTGCCCGTGCTCGCCCTGATGCTGCTCGGGCTGCTCGAGGTCGCCGGCCTGGTCCGGGACGTCCTCGTGCTCCACGAAGCCGCCCGGGCCGGGGTGCGGGTCGCCGCCACCACCACCGGGGCGGCGGCCCCGAGCGCAGCAGCCATCGCGGCCGCTCCCGAGCTCTCCGACGTCCGGGTCCGGGTCTCGCCGACCAGTCGCCGTGACGGTGACCTGGTCCGCGTCGAGGTCTCGGTGGTGCGCCGGCTGGGCCCGGTCAGCCACACGCTGCGGGCCCGGTCGGTCGCCCGGGTGGAACCGGCGGTGGGCTGGAGTTCGGGCCCATGACCCGGCGCCCGGGCGAGGCCGGCAGCAGCACGGTGATGCTGCCGATGCTGCTGTGGGTGGCCACTCTGGTCGCCATCGCGGTCATCGATGTCGGGGCCTACCTGGTGGCCGCCGCCCGGGCCCAGCACGCGGCCGACGCTGCGGCGCTGGCCGCGGTCGGCGCGGCGGATTCGCAGCGTCGAGAGCCGCCGCGCCAGGCCGCTGAACGAGTCACCAGCGCCGTCGGCGCCCGGCTCGAGTCGTGTCTCTGCGTGCCCGGCGCGGTGGTCGCTTCGGTGCAGGTCAGCGTGCCGGTGCCGGGCCTGGTCATCCCGCAGCTGCTCGACGGCCGGGTCGTGGCCCGTGCCCGCGCGGTGCTGGTCCCGCCCGACGTCGACGATCCTTGAGACCGCGGACCTGCAGATCCGCCGGCCTGTGGGTCCGCCGGCCTGTGGGTCCGCCGGCCTGTGGGTCCGCCGGCCTGTGGGTCCGCCGGCCTGTGGGTCCGCCGGCCTGTGGGTCCGCCGGCCTATGAGTCCTCGGCCACGCGGCGCGCGCATGGTCGAGGCGCGGCGGGCTCGGAGGCGCTGCCGCGGAAGCGGTATGGGGCGTTGACGCAGGCGTCCTGAGCGCTGAGCGCTCCGAGGCGATGCCGCGGAAGCGCCGATGTGCGTTTGGCCGCTGTGGTTGTGCGCTGGGAGGGCAACGGGCGGCGGGCCGGGGCCGGTTCCGGGATGCGGCGTACCAAGCCGGTCACACGTGACCGCTTGGGTACGCCGGATGGTCCAGCGTGGAGGATGCGGCGTACGGAGGCGGTCACTGGTGTCCGCATGGGTACGCCGCGTCGCGGAGAGTTCGGTGAGCGGCCCGGTCCGGTGGCAAGGCGGCGCCGTCCGGCAGGGTGCGCAGCGACGGCTGCCGAACCCCCATCAGGTTCGGCAGCCGGGCCGGCACGCGGGGCGTCGGGCAGGTGGTGACCCGACCCGCCGAACGCCGGGGTCCGGCCGCTTCCTCCGGGCGACGGGTGCATGGTTGAGGCGC
>SLLJ01000453.1 GCA_007134165.1 Nitriliruptoraceae bacterium
AGCGAGGAGGACTCCTTCGATGAGCTGGTCGCCCGGGCCCAGGTGCTGGACCTGGGTAACGCGACGACCTTCGGGCAGGTCACCGACGCGGTGGTCGCCGCGCTGTCCGAGCGGCTCGATCCGGTCCCCGAGCGGCTCGACGAGCACGTCACGCTCGCCGGTGCCCGCGGGGTGGTGCCCGACGGCGTGCCTGCGGTGGTCTACGAGTTCCTCGTACCGGCCGCCGAACGCGCCGAGATCGTGCTCGTGCGTGCCCCCCGCAGCGTCGCGGTCGAAGGCGGGCGCCGGTTCCCCGGCGACAGCGGCGACGGGCACGCCACCACCCGGGTCCAGGCACTGGTGTTCCTGCTCAGCCCCGAGGCGCAGCTCACCCAGCACCTGAGGCTGCTGGCTCAGCTGGTCTCGATGATCGAGATCCCGAGCTTCCCGCGGGAGTGGCGCAAGGCGCGCACGGAGCAGGAGCTGGCCGAGACGCTGCTGCGCGACGAGCGGTACGCGTCGATCACCGTGGGTGACCCGGGGCCGCCCGCCGAGCTCGTCGACCGGCGCCTGCGCGAGATCGCGCTGCCCCCGCAGATCCTGATCGCCATGGTGCGCCGCGGCACCCGCACGATTGTCCCCGACGGCAGCACGCTGCTGCGTGAGGGGGATCGGCTGACGGTGGTCGGCTCGCCCGAGGCGGTGGCGAGCCTGCTTCCCCGCGGCTGACGGCCGGCGAAGGCAAGCTCACCCCACCCGGGTGAGGCGCGAGTCGTTGTGCGCTCCGAACCTTGGCCGATGGTCGGGGACGAGGCGAATGGCGTTGGCGATGCAGTGGTGGGAACGGCGTGCGCTTGCCGGGTGGGTCGCGGTGGCGGCGCTGCTGATCGTGGTCACCCCGGCGGTGTTGCTCGCGGTGGCCGGCGTTCCCCCCGCACCGACCGAACCCGAGACGATCGCCACACCGATCGAGCAGGTCGGAGTCGACCCGGTGCTCGTCGAGAGCCTGGAGTCCCGCGCGGGGGGCGCGGCATCGGTCGTGCCCCGACGTGCCGGTGGCGGTGAGCGCGAGGCTGCGGCCCCGGCGCTGGGGGCGGCCCGGCTCCCGGCGGCTCCGGTGTGGGGGCTGCTGGTGGTCGCCCTGCTCGGATCGATCTGGCTGAGCGTGATGTCCTCGGCGTCGAGACGCCGCCGCGAGAGGGATCTCACCCCAAGGGGGTGAGGATCGCCGGTCGGGGATCGGTGATGCTGCGCGACCGTGGACCCGTGGTGTCACCGCCGAGGTGTGCCCGGCCGGGGCAACCGGCCCGAGGTCCATTTCGATGATGAGCGGCGACCAAGGAGGCAAATGATGGCGAACCTGACCGTGTGGAAGTTCGATGACGTCGACGCGGCCGAAGGGGTCCTCGACGAGTTGGTCTCGCTGCAGAAGCAGGGACTGATCAAGGTTCTCGACGGGGCGGTGGTCAGCTGGAAGGAGGGTGCCAAGAAGCCCAAGACCCGCCAGTTGCACAACCTCACCGGAGCCGGGGCGACCTCTGGCGCCTTCTGGGGCATGCTGTTCGGCCTGCTGTTCTTCGTGCCGCTGCTGGGTGCGGCGATCGGTGCGGCGGCCGGCGGCTTGGCGGGTTCGTTGACCGACATCGGGATCGACGACGACTTCATCGCGAGCGTGCGCGAGAAGGTCACCCCCGGCAGCTCGGCACTGTTCCTGCTGAGTGCGGACGCAGTGCGCGACCGGCTCGCCGAGACCTTCGCCGGCCGCCAGGTCGAGCTCGTGCACACCAACCTCTCCGCCGAGGAGGAGGCCAAGCTGCGCGAGGTGTTCGTCGACTGACCGTCCGGCGGTACCGCTAGCGTCGGGGCTCCCGCCTGCCAGGAGGAGCCCATGACCGAACCGGTGCACGGCCCGGGGCTGCCCCCGTCGCAGGGTGCAGCCCGGCTCCGGCCGGTCGCGGACGAGGATCTGCCGGCCCTCGCGGCGATCAACGCCGCCGAGGTGCCGCGCCTCGGTCCGCTCACCGACGAGCAACTGCGTGACCACGCGGCGCGCTGCGATCTCGCGCTGGTGGCCGAGGTCGCGCCGGCCGACGGTCAGCCGCCGGTGGTCGCCGGGTTCGTGCTGGCGATGGCGCCCGGGCACGACTACACCAGCCCCAACTACCGCTTCTTCGAGGCTCGCGGCACCGACCACCTCTATGTCGATCGCATCGCGGTGGCTCCCGCCTACCGCCGCCGCGGCCTGGCCCGGGCCCTGTCCGACGCCGTGCTCGACCGTGCCCGGCGCGACGGCCGCGCCGAGGTCACCTGCGAGGTCAACGTGCGCCCGCCCAACGAGGGCTCGCTGCGCTTCCACACCTCACAGGGGTTCGTCGAGGTTGGTCAGCAGGACACCGGCGCGCTCCGGGTGGCGCTGCTGGCCCGGCCGGTCCTGCCTGCTGCGGAGCGCTGAGGTGGCAGCGGTGACCGAACCCCTTCGCTTCGCCGCCCCCGGCGGTCACCAACTGGCCGGGGTCCTGCACCATCCCCGCACGGCGGCGAAGCCCGACCGCCCGGCGGCGGGTGGCGTGCTGCTGGCGCACTGCTTCACCTGCTCCAAGCAGGTGCTGACCATGACGCGCCTCGCCCGCGGGCTGGCCGACCACGGCTATGCCGCGCTGCGCTTCGACTTCACCGGACTCGGGGAGAGCGAAGGGGAGTTCGGGGCCACGAACCTCGCCAGCGGCGTCGGCGACGTGATCGCCGCCAGTCGGGCGCTCAGCGCCCAGGTGCCCGGCGTGCAGGCGCTGGTCGGCCACAGCCTCGGCGGCGCAGCGGCGCTGCTCGCCGCACCGCAGCTGCCAGAGGTCGCCTCCGTCGTCACCATCGGCACGCCGGCCTCGCCGGCACACCTGGCCCGGGTGCGGCCGGAACTCGACGACCTGCCCGACGG
>SLLJ01000093.1 GCA_007134165.1 Nitriliruptoraceae bacterium
GGCACGGAACCCGTCGATCGGGCGGCGCCGCGGATCGGCCGGGGCGCGGCGGTGCCGGGCGTGCCGTTCACTCATGCTGGGAGCGTAGCTGCGCGGGCCGGCCGGTCATCCCGTTCTGGTCGGGTGCTTGGACGGCTGCCCGTTCTGTAGCGAGGCTCGGCAGCCGTCGCGCGATCTTGGGTGCCGACCGGGGGATGAGGCGAGCCGAGCTGCGACACCTCGGTGTCGGTGGCACACGACGTCGGGCGACGAGCGCGCCGCAGCGCTTCCTCGGAGACCTCGGTGTGCGCGTTGCGGCCGTAGCTGTGCGTGGTGCCGTCGGCGCGTGGCTGGGAGGCTGCTGCTGCGGGACGTGGCGTACGCCGGTCATGGATGACCGGTTGGGTGCGCCGCGTCGGTTGGGTCGGGGTCGGTTGGGGCGGGGTCGGCAGGGGTTGGCTTGGGGCGCGGTGCTCCCCAAGACCGGGCCCGCGACGTCGGGTGCTTGGAGAATGACATCGGTGTGGTTCACTACGCGCATGGAAGCCCTCGAGCAACGCCGGGAACCGGTTGGACGGGACGCGCCCAGCGCCGTCGTCCGGCCCTTGTCCCGAGCGGCACAGCGCCCTTGCGCCCGCCCCGCGTGCCCATCGCCGGCCACGGCGACCCTGGCCTTCGAGTACGCCGCACAGCAGGTCTGGGTTCATGCCCTGAGCGAGGCTGCGGGCCCGGAAGCCTATGACCTGTGTGCCAAGCACGCGAGCCGGACCCGGGCTCCCCAAGGTTGGTCGCTCAGCGACGACCGGCCCCCGGAGGAGCGTGAGGTTCAGGCTCCGAGTACCCCGCCTGACCTCGGCAGTGAGCGGACCGTGGCGGTGTTGGCCGCAGTCCTCCGCGCCGTGCCCGACCCGCCGCCTGCGCCCACGTCGTTCGCCGCGTCATCGTCGGCGGAGACGGCCACCGGTTTCGAGGACGAGACTTCCCCGGTCCTCGATCCTGGCCAGACGACGCGGGCGCAGGCGGTCGTCTCCCAGACGCGGGTTGCGCCACCGGCACGGACCGCCGCCGCCGGGTGGCCGACTGGATCGCCGGCACCGGCCTCCGACTGGTGAGCCGGCTGTGACCGGGGTGTTGGTCGGTTGGGCGCCTCGCAGTATGGCGCGGACCTCGTCCACCCTGGACGTACGCTGGTGTGGTTTCTTGGGGATCGCCGCGTTCCCCAACCCGGCGGTATCCGGCCGGCCGGGGAGTCCGGGGAGTCCCGGGTCATGACCGCCCTGCGGGAGTTGTTGACCCAGGTCCGTCGGCTCGACGAGTTCGAACTGCGGCGACTGCTGATCGTCGTGCGTGGCTTGCTGCTCGAGCTCGACGGTCCGCCGGCCTCGACCGAGCACGGCCTGCCGCCATCGCTGACCTACCGCCAGGAGCACGTGCGGTGCGGCAAGGAGACCTGCCGCAGCTGCCCCCACGGTCCCTACTGGTACGCCTATTGGCGGGAGGACGGCCGCACCCGCAAGCGCTACATCGGTCGGCATCTGCCGGGCGAACCCGTCGAGACCGTGGCCCCCGACCTGCCCCGGTCCGGCAACCGACGTGACGATCAGGCCCGATGATCGAGGCTCCGGTCCGCTACCTTCCGCCTCGGCGGTGCAGGCCAGGTACGGGATCGGAGTGCACATGGCGGTGCTCGACGAGCAGTTGATGGCGATCCTGCGCTGCCCGGCGTGCCGCGGCGAGTTGGTGCACCGCGATCGTCGTCGGGTGCTGGTGTGCCAAGGATGCCGGCTGGAGTACCCGGTGCGTGAGGGCATCCCGGTCATGCTGGTCGAGGAGGCCACGCGGCGCTAGTTCGTCCACAGCCGCGCCGGCGCCGCCGTGGCACTGCGCGGCCCGGTGCGCGTAGCGTCGCTCCATGTCCTGCTCGTCGCACTCCTCGACGCCGTCCTCGTCGCCGCTGGCTCCCGTGGTCACCGGCCTGCTGGAACTGCTCGCCCCGTCCCGCTGCCTGGCGTGCCGGGTCCGGGCCGCGCCGGTGTGGTGTCGGCGCTGTGAGTCCGCCGTCACCCGGCTTGCGCCGGGCTGCTCCCGATGTGCCGGCCCGCGGGGACCGGGACACCCGTGCTGGCCGGACCCCGCCCCGGTCGCTGGCACGATCGCGGTGTTCGACTACCGTGGCCCGGTGGCCGCAGCGGTGGTCAGCGCCAAGGTTGCCGGTGCTCGAGCCGGCTGGGGACCGCTGGCGACGCTGCTCGCGCAGCGGGTCGCGACCACTCCACCGCCGATCGACGTGGTCACCTGGGTCACCACCCCACCGGCGCGACGCCGCAGCCGGGGTTTCGACCACGCACGGTTGCTGGCCGCCGAGGTTGCCGTCGCTCTCGACGCGCCGTTGGTGGCCACCGTCGAGGCGCGTGCGGTTCGGGAGGGCCATGACCGCTTCCGTGCCTGTCGTGCGCTGCCCGCCACCGATGTGCTGCTGGTTGACGACGTGCTGACAACCGGGCGCACCGCGGCGCGGGTCGCTGCCGTCTTGCAGCGTGCCGGGGCGGGCGCGGTCCACCTCGCGGTCCTGGCACGGGCGGGATCGCATGCGCTGGTGGGCCCCGAGCTGACGCGGGTCGGGAGACCCTCCCCCTGATGGCCGGCCGCTGCTACGGTGGGGTGGACACGGCTGGGGAGACGTTTCCCCGCCCTCGCCGGCCCTGGCAGGGAGGTCGGCGTCTCCCCCGCCGCGGTGGGTCCGACGCCGCGACGTGCGGCGCCGCCCGAACTCGGCGTGGCCCGCCACGCCGCGACGATCGTCGCCCGGCCGGGCGACGGGGACGAGGAGGAACCGTGCAGGTCACCGTCAGCGGCAAGAACTTCGATGTGACCGAGAGACTGCGCGAGGAGGCGATCGCCAAGCTCAGCCGCGTGCGCCGGATGTTCGA
>SLLJ01000330.1 GCA_007134165.1 Nitriliruptoraceae bacterium
GGCCCGAGGCGGTCACGATCGCCAGCCGCGGCACGGGGCGCAGACCCTTGGAGGCGCGGTCGGCGCGACGCTCTGCGCTGCCGGTCAGCGGTCCGTACCCCTCGTCACGCACCGTGCCGGCCCCGACCAGCGACACGTCGTTGGCGGCCCGCAGCTGGGAGAGCGCGCGCAGATCGGCCGGGCCGCCGAGCCCGCCCGACAGGCCGTCGACCGCGACCGCGCCGTCGGTCGAGGACACCATGCACAGCGCGACGTGGACGTCGCGGCCGGGTGCGGGGTCGTCCAGGGTCAGTCCGGCGTACAGCGCCTCGAGGGGCAGCTCGGCGGGGTCGGGCAGCAGGCGGCGCAGGGGAGTGGTCACGGTGGCTCCTGGACGGCTCGGCTCGGCGGCGGGACCGGCATGCCTCGTCCGTAGCCGGCGCCGGCCGCGGACCGGAGCCCGTGGCAGTTCAGTGCCCGGCAGGCAGCGTCGTTGGATCGAGGTCCGCCGGGCTGTACTGGAGGTCGTCGCCGCACTCCCTGGGCGTGCTGGGCAGCGCCGTGCATGCAGCCTCGTGGTTGCCCTCGCGGGGCGTGGTCAACGCGGGCGCCACGCCACCGTGAGTACCTCGAGTCCGTCGCTGGTCAGAGCTTCAGTCGCGCCATCCAGGGGATCGACGAGGACGAGCTCGGCCGGTGTGCCGTCGGGCGCGCCGACGCTGATGCCACCGATCACGAGGTGCTGTCCGTCCGGTGACCAGGACGGCCCGGCAACCGCGCGCACGTCCTCGAGGATGATCCGGCTGTCGGTGCCGTCCGCCCCGACCAGTCCGAGCCGGTAGCCGCGCGGCGGGTCCGGGTGCACGAGGACCTCCTCGAAGTCGATGCTGAGGTAGGCGATCGTCCCCCCATCCGGCGACCATGCCGGTGCGTGCATCGGATGGGCCCCGAGCACGAAGTCGACGGGATGCCACGGGGCAACCGGCGCGCCGCTGGCCACGTCGACGACTGAGATCCACGCGCCCTCGCTGAACGCCCCCGACACCGCGATCCGTTCACCGTCCGGCGACCAGTCCGGGGCGGAGAAGCCGTGCTCGACGTAGCCGTCGTCGACGCTCGTGTACGACAGCGTCTGCTCACCGCTCGACAGGTCGATCACCGCCAGCTCGTCGACGACGAAGGCGTCGTTGAGCCTCGGAATGAACACCGGCTCGGCCGTGCGGCCGGTGACGGCCAGGCGCGTGCCGTCGGGCGACCAGGCCACGCCACTGATCGGCGGGGCGACGGGGAGGTCGAGGTCACGCTGCACCACACCCGAGGATGCGTCGACCACGGCGACGGCGTCGCCGGTGGCCACCGCCAGCTCGGCGCCGTCGGGGGACCAGGCAAGATCGAGGAACCAGGCGGGGTGGTAGGTGATCGGGAGCTCGTAGGCGATGTCTCCGAGCTCGGTGGTTGCTGCGTCGGCGGGGGTGAGGAGTCGGAGCGAGGCTCGACCAGCACCCCGGTCAACGAGGTAGGCGATAGTGCCGGGGGGAGCGGCGGTGGTCTCGTCGGGCGGTGGGTCGGTGCTGGATGCGCAGTACTCGGCGAGCTGGTTGAGGGTGTAGTTGGCGTTGGCGAGCTCGAGGTTCCAACGCTTGACCCAGAGCTCGAGCCGGATGCCGCCGCTGGCGCGGAACAGCAGGTCGAGGGTGATGCAGTCGGGGTCGGTGAGTGTGCTGCTGGCGGTCAGGGCGGGTCCGAACTCGAGGAAGAGTCCTGCGGCGGCGTTGGCGGGTCCGGTGCCGCCACCGAACATCACGGAGAGGTCGCCGCCGGCGAACACCTCGGCGGAGAACCCGGCGGTGGCGGTGAGCTCGGGGGGGTCGGCGCTGCCCGCGCGGCGGAAGTCGATGGGCTGATCGCCGTCCTTCTCCACGGTGTAGGAGAAGTAGCGGGTCTCGGTGAAGCCGATCCTGCCGGAGGCGGCGATATTCAGGGAGAAGGCGGGCCCGAGGTTGACCGTGACCGGGATCCCGCCGATGGTGCCGAGGTAGGCGGAGAAGATGGGGTGGTTCTGACGCCACTGCGAGGACAGCTCGCAGGTGACGCCGAGCTTGGCGGTCATGGCCAGGGTCGTGTCGACCTCGCCGGCGACCTGCAGGAGCAGCAGGGGGTCGCGGTCGAACAGCCTCGAGCCGGAGTCGAAGACGTGGGTGGTGCGGACGTTGCGCAGGGTGAGCTCGATGGGGAAGGGGTTGCCGGTCTCCCAGACCGCGTCGGGTGAGAGGGGGATCCCGCCGGTGTCCTTGCAGGACAGGGCGCTGGTCGGCAGGCCCACGGTGGTGACCGTGCCGTCGCTGGTGTGCCGCGGGGCGGTGGACAGCAGGGCAGAGCCGACGTCATCGACCGGCTGCGGGGTGAGGTCGACCTCCCAGTCGATCTGCGGGTCGACGAACACCTCCTCGAGGGCGGCGTCGGTCAGCAGGAGCTGCTGGCCGGGCCCCGGGTGGGTGTCGTCGACATCGACGACCTCCGCCAGCATCCCGCGTGGCATCGGTGGGGACGGCTCGATCACCAGCAGCTGGCCGGCACCGGCGATCGCGACCTCCTCGTCGACGGTGACCAGGCTGCCACCGTCGGCGGCCGGGTTGGCGGCCAGCACCTGCGAGCGTGTGACGCGCAGGGTGTCGGTGGTCAGCTCGGGATCGATAGCCGGCAGCTCGACCGGGGTGACGCCGACCGGTTCGGTGGGCAACGACCTCCGGCCGGTGTCGTCGGCCGAGCGCAACCGCAGGAACACCGCGACGCCGTTGTCGAGGTCCTGGAGACGTACCCCGTCCGCGCCGGCGTCGGTGGTGGTGACCGGTTCCCACGGCCCCCACCGTCCCGGGGCGCGTTCCACCTGGTAGACGATGCCTGGGACGGGCACCGCGATCCAGCC
>SLLJ01000427.1 GCA_007134165.1 Nitriliruptoraceae bacterium
GTCAGCGCCGGGTCGCGACCTCGGGCGCTGGTAGGCCGGTGAACATCCAGCGGTAGGGGCCCTCGATGCCGCGGTCCTCGAGCCGGACCCGGACCTCGTGGGTCGGCAGGTCGACCGCAGCCAGGGTGGCCAGCAGCTCGTTGAAGCTCCCGTCGTAGGCGGTGCCGTTGAGGGCGTAGGCCGCCGCGTCGCCGCGCACGCCGAACGGCCGGACACGGGGGTCGAGGCGCTGCAGCAGGTAGCCACCCTCGAGCAGCAGGTCGAGCTCGGCCGCCTCGGCGTCGACGAACACGAGCCGCGCTTCGAAGCTGCGGCGGTTCAGCCGCAGCCGGGTACAGGCGCCGTCCCGGTCCACGCCCTCGCACACGACCCGGTCCCCGAACGACACGGCCGCCAGCAGCTGTTCGCCGCTGGAGGCCAGCCCATCGATCACCGCGTGCACGTCGGGTGCGACGTGAAGGACGCGGCGGTCGGCGGCGACGGCAAGCTGTAGCTGCCAGGGGCCGGGCGGTTGGGCCTCGGCACCACGCAGGTCGCCGGCGAGCACGGTGCCGTGCAAGGTGGGGTAGGGCGCGGGCGGGACGGTGTCGAGCACCGCGCGCACCACGCCCTGCTCGCGGCCGTAGGTCAGGGTGCCGCTCCCGCCGTGCGGAGCCAGCACCGCCTCGAGCGCCGAGCGGAACCCGGCGAGGTCGGTCGGCTCGTCGTCCACGAGGAACTCGCCACCCGCCGCCACCTCGACCCGCAGTCCTTCGCCGAGACCTCCGGGACCCACCGGCCAGGCGTCGTCGGGGTTGGGATCGAGGGCGACCACCCCGGCCTGGTGGGCCACGACCCGGCCGCTGAGCTCACCGTCGGTGAGCCGGTAGCGCCACTGCTGCGGGGTGCCGTCGGCGTCGCTGCTGACGACCTCCACCTCGAGGTGGTCGCCGGTGCTCAGGTGGGCCCGGAAGCGCCGTTCGCCCACCACCTCGCCGTCGACCTCGTAGTGCTGCCCGGCGAGCTCTCCGTCGAGGTCCCCGGAGAGCGCCACCCCCGAGGCGGGCTCGACGAAGCGCACGCCGTCGTGGACCTCGACGATGCCCTGCGACGGCGGTTCGGCAGGAGCCAGGGTCAGGCGAGATCCCTCGGCGTCGTGGGTCACCACCACCAGATCGCCGACACGGGCATCGGCCAGGAACCGCTGGCGGGTGACCGACGCGCCGTCGACCCGGTAGGCGGCGTGCTCGTCGGCCGGCTCGGCTCGGACCGCCTCACCGTCGGAGAGCAGCAGGTGCAGCCCGTCGTACCCCTCGGTGTGCAGCGGGGCGATGCCCACCAGGGTTGCCGCGAGTCCGGGCGCCTTCAGCTGCACCAGGAGGGTGTCCCAGGCCTGCGCGTCGGCCAGGCGGGCCAGGCCCGGGCCGGCGGTCCACACCGCCACGAGGTAGCGGCTCGGGGCGAGCTCGTCGGTATGGATGCGCAGCTCGGCACGGCCGGTGGCGTCGGTGACCGGGGCACCGTGACCGGGTGCCGGGCTGGCAGCCGCGGCCGCCGACAGGTCGAGGGGGCCGGTGCCGTCGGGGCCGCCGAGCGACCCGTCGTACCAGTTCGCGGCACGCAGCAGCGCCCAGCCGATGGCGGTGTCCACCAGCGGCTGACCGTGGCCATCGAGCAGCCGTACGGTGACGGTGAGCTGGGCCCCGACCACCCGCTCGGCGCCGTCGATCCCGAGCACCATCGACGCCGTCGCCGGGGGGGTGGAGGTGATCGGGGTCTCGGGCTCGTCCGGGCCGCTGGGCGGAGCATCGAGGTCGAGGTACTGCCCCGCCCAGGCGTCCTGTCCGGCCAGCACCTGCGCGGCGCGCATCAGGAACTGGGCGAGTTGTTCGCGGGTGACGAGGTCGGCCGGACCGAAACGCCCGTCGGGGTAGCCACGGACGATCTGCAGGGCGCCGAGCAGGTCGATCGACGCCGCGTGCACGTCGCCGGGGTCGACGTCAGGGAAGGCGCCGACCGCCACCTGCGGCGAGGTCGCGCCGGCCGCCGTCAGCGTGCGCGAAACGAACGACGCAAGCTGCCCGCGGGTCACCGACCGCCCCGGTTCGTAGCGGCTGCCGTCGCCGGCGCCGAGGGTGATGCCGGCCTCGGCGAGCAGCAGGATCGCCGTGCGGGCCTCCTCGGGCCGCAGTCCGCCGATGTCGTCGAAGCCCTCATGCGGATGCTCGGGTGCGGCCAGCGCGTCGGTCCCGCTCGTCGCCTGAGCCAGGAAGCGGGCCAGCAGCAGGGCCATCTGCTGGCGGGTGACGGTGTCGCCGGGCCGGTAGTCACCGGCGGCGTCGCCCCGGGTGATGCCGTAGGCGGCGAGGCAGTCCACCACCTCGACGAACGGCGGGGAGATCGCGGCGGCATCGCCGAACCCGGCGACGGGTGCACCGACGCAGACCCGGTCCACGCCCCCGTCCGCGGCCGAGGCAGCCAGCCAGGTGCCCGGCCACACGGGCAGCAGACCGAGCAGCAGCGCGGCCGCCAGCAGCACCGACCAGGGCCGGTGGGCGACGCAGGGACCTGGCACCTCGACCTCCGCCCGCGGGTGGGGTATCAGGGGGGTGGAGCCATCACCAAAGGTGGTAGCAAGGCCACCAGCGGCAACCTACCCGGTCTCGGCACGCAACCGCGGACCGGACCGTGATCGCTCGCCGCGGTCGATGGCCGCTCATCGAGGTCAGCGGCGGGCGACCACGAACGGGGAACGTCGCGGGCCGAGGACGGTGTACGCGGGCGCAGGGTGCGCGCCCCCACCGGCCTGGTGGACCGGATCGGCCCGCACTCACCGTCAGCCGGCGCTCAGCGTCAGCCGGCGGCACTCAGCGTCAGTTGGCGGCCGGTCACCGCCGGAAGCCGTGCGGTCACCGCCAGCAGAC
>SLLJ01000445.1 GCA_007134165.1 Nitriliruptoraceae bacterium
CGCTCATCCGGGCAGCCGGTGGTGGCCGAGCGTGTGCACCGCCAACCCGTCGGCGACCAGGGTCGCCGCCACCCGCCGCGCCCGGTCGGGGTCGCCCGGCCAGCCCATCACCGCCGCGAGCTCGTGGTCGGGGACCGCAGCCTGCCCGAGCGCCCGCAGCAGCCGCCCACGGCCCTGCCGGTCCGAGCCTTCGAAGCGCGACTGCGACCCGGAGGTGCCGGCACTGCCCACGGCCGGGTCGGGAGGCGCCAGCCCCCGCTGGTACCAGGCACACGAGCCGGTCAGCGGGCAGTGATCGCAGCGCGGCCGGCGGGCGGTGCACACCATCGCGCCGAGGTCGAGCACCGCCTGGTTGTGGGCCCAGCCCTGCCCGGCCGGCACCTGCGCGTCCGCGAGGCGCTGAGCCTGACCGGCGGTGAGCCGCCGGCCGGCCACCGCCCGGGCCAGCACCCGCGCGGCGTTGGTGTCGAGCACCCCGAGGTCGCGCTCGAAGGCGAAGGCGAGCACCGCCCGGGCGGTGTAGGGCCCGACGCCGGGCAGCGCGAGCAGCGCGTCGAGGTCGTCGGGCACCTGCCCGCCGTGCTCGGCGACGATCATCCCCGCGGCCCGGTGCAGCGCGAGCGCGCGGCGGTTGTAGCCCAGCCCCGACCAGGCGGCGATGAGTTCACCGGCCGGCGCCGCCGCGCACGCCGCCGGGGTCGTGAAGCACGTCAGGAACTCCTCGTAGCGGGGCACGACCCGGGCGACCTGGGTCTGCTGGAGCATCAGTTCGGCGACCAGCACCGCCCACGGATCCCGGGTGCGCCGCCACGGCAGGTCCCGGCGCACCCGCTGCCCCCAGGCCAGCAGCGCGTCACCCGGCAGCCCCGGGCTCACGAGCGCCCGTCCTCGAGCACGTAGATCGGCCAGGTGCGCGCGCGCACGTGCTCGTAGACGATGGCGGTCTCGATCCGTGCCACCTCGGCGCGGGTGGTGAAGGCCTCCATGGCCATCTCGCGCAGATGGTCGGGGTCGCGCACCGCGACGTGGACCGCGAAGTCGATCGGGCCGGTCAGGTGGGTGACCGCGATCACCTCGCGCAGGCTGAGCGCATGAGCCCGGAAGTCCTCGAGCACCTGCCGGGCATGGCGGTGCAGCTGCACCTGCAGGATCGCCTGCAGCCCGACGCCGATCGATCGTGGGTCGAGGTCGAGGCGGGTGCCAGTGATCACCCCGTCGGCCTGCAGTCGCTGGAGGCGGGCATGGGTGGCCGAGGACGACAGCCCGACCCCACGGGCCAGCTCCTTCACGGTGCACCGCGGATCGTCCTGCAGCAGCTCGAGCAGCGCGACATCCGTCCGGTCAACGGCCACGCCAACCTCCCGATGCCGGAGAACGTTCGATGGACGAACCACCTCGGCGTGCAAGATACTGGTCGTGGCGAGCATCGACGGGAGAACGTTCACATGTGCGCAGCCAGCTCCACCCGACGTCTGGCCACCGCCCTGGTGCACGGCGGTCGTGACGACTTCCGCGCGCTCGGGGTGCATGCGCCGCCGTTGGACCGCTCCACGACCTATCCGGTGACCGACCTGGCCGCCGGCATCGCCAGCCTGGACGCGATGATCGCCGGCGGCCACCCGCAGGGCTCGTCGATCTACGCCCGGGCGCACAACCCGACCACGGCCCGCTTCGAGCAGGCCATCGCCGAGCTCGAGGGGACGCCGGCGGCGGTGGCCTACGCCTCGGGCATGGCGGCGATGAGCGCGGCGCTGCTGGCGTCGGGTGCCGCCGGCGGGGGGCACGTGGTGGCGGTGCGTCCGCTCTACGGCGGCAGCGACCACCTGCTGGCCAGCGGCCTGCTCGGCACCGAGGTGACCTGGGCCCCGGCCGACGGCATCGCCGCCGCGGTGCGCGAGGACACCGCGCTGGTGATCTTGGAGACCCCGTCCAACCCGATGCTCGACCTGGTCGACCTCACCCAGGTCGTGGCGGATGCCGGGCAGGTGCCGGTGCTGGTCGACAACACCTTTGCGACCCCGGTGCTGCAGCGCCCCGCGGAGCACGGCGTCACCTGGGTGCTGCACAGCGCCACCAAGTGGATCGGCGGGCACGGCGACGTGCTCGCCGGGGTGATCGCCTGCGACGAGCAGCGGGCCGCACCGCTGCGTCAGCTGCGTATCGGGCTCGGTGCCGTGCTCGACCCGCAGGCCGCGTGGCTGCTGCACCGCAGCCTGCCGACCCTCGCCCTGCGGGTCGAGGCCTCCCAGGCCACCGCCACCGAGCTCGCCGCCCGGCTCGCCGCCCACCCGTCGGTCACCCGGGTGTTCCACCCCAGCCTCCCCGGCGCGGACCCGGCCGGGCTGATCGGCCGGCAGATGCGCGGGCCCGGGGGCGTCCTGGCCCTGGAGGTGGCCGGGGGGCTGCCGGCCGCTGCGGCGGTGATGGGCGCGGTGCGGCTGCTGACCCCGGCGGTGAGCCTCGGGTCGACCGACACGCTGATCGAGCATCCCGCCGGGCTGACCCACCGGGTGGTCGACGACGACGCGCGGGCGACAACGGGCATCACCCCGGGACTGCTGCGGATCTCGGTCGGGCTCGAGCACGTCGAGGACCTGTGGGAGGACCTCGAGCAGGCGCTGGCCGTGACGGCGGCCGCCGGCCGATGAACGCATCCGCTCCCGCCCCCGCCCCTGCTCCCGCTCCCGCCCCTGCTCCTGCTCCCGCCCCCGCCCCGATCGACCTCGAGATCCTCGCAGCGATCCAGCGCCGGGTGCTGTGGCTGGCGGTACGGATGGTCGACCACGCCAACCGCCGGAATGCCGGCGGGATCAAGGTCGGCGGCCACCAGGCCTCCTCGACCTCGATGGTGACCCTGGCGACTGCGCTGTGGTTCGCCCACCTCGACGCCGACGACC
>SLLJ01000152.1 GCA_007134165.1 Nitriliruptoraceae bacterium
CTGCGAGAGGTTCGGGCCGTGCAGCAGCAGGATGGTGATCACGAGGCGCTCCCGCACCGGCGGAGGGGGAGCGAGCCTACTGCCCGCCGGGCAGCGCGCCGTGCCGGATGCTTCGGTCGCACGTACGATCTGGCGTCCGTGCCGGACGAGAGCCCGGCCCGAAGGAGGGTGCCGTGCTCCGCTCCCCGACCCGCCACACCGGCCGACCCGCGGCCCTCACGTCGTACGGGCCGGACCACGCCGGGCACCGCCGGCTGGTACTCGTGATGGTGCTCGCGCTGATCCCCGGGCTGCTCGGCGCGTTCGGACCCAGCGACGCCCACGCCCAGGACGTGGCGGCACCGGTCACGGGCAAGGTCTTCAACGGCGTGCCGGCCTCCATTGCCGACCTCCCCTGGGTGGTGTCGATCCGGTCGCCCTCGGGAAGCTGCACCGGCACCATCATCGCCGCCCAGTGGGTGCTCAGCGCGGCGCACTGCTTCGATGCCGGCGACCTCGCCGCTCCACAGCGAGTCGAGGTCGGCATCGGCGGCGACTCGCTGGCCGCGGGCTTCGCCGAGGTGACCTCGGCCGCGCAGGTGGTCGTGCATCCGGCCTTCGACAAGGCCCGGTTGTTCGCGGACGTGGCGCTGGTGCGCCTGGCCCGGCCCACGACCACACCGGCCATCCCGCTGGTCGCCGCCGGTTTCGCCGATCCGGTCGGTGCCCGGGCGACCGTCACCGGCTGGGGCATGCTGGATGAGTGGCGCGAGACCGACCGGCTCATGCGTGCCGAGATCCCGGTGCTGTCCGATGCCGCCTGCTCCCTCTACCGCGGCTACTTCGACCCGGCGACGTTCGTGTGCGCCGGCGGCGAGGGCATCGACGTGTGCGCCGGCGACAGCGGTGGACCGCTCGTGCTGACCTCCGGGGGTGTCGCGCGCCAGCTCGGCATCGTGTCCTTCGGCGAGCCCTGCACGCCGCTTTCCTCGACCATCGGCGGCTACACCGCGGTGGCGGCCTACCGCACCTGGATCGATCAGGTCATGGCCTCCGCGGGGCCGCCCGATCCGGGGCCGACCGGGTTCTGGGACCTGATGCTGGGCACCACGCATACGCGCAGCATCATGCAGGTCGCCGAGCAAGGGATCGCCGGCGGCTTCAGCGACGGCAGCTTCCGGCCCGGCCTGGCGGTGACGCGCGCGCAGATGGCCACCTTCGTGCAGCGGGCCACCGGTCTGCCATCCGGTGCGCTGCCCAGCCCGTTCCGTGACGTGCCGAGCAGTGCGACACACGCGGCGGCGATCAGCGCCGTTGCCGCCGCACAGATCGCCGGTGGGTTCCCCGATGGCACCTACCGTCCCGAGCAGCCGGTCACCCGGGGGCAGATGGCCACCTTCCTGAGGCGGGCGACGTCGTTGTCCGCCGCGACCGGGGCCACACCGTTCACCGACGTGCCCGCCGATCACGTCCATGCGGCGTCGATCGCCGCGGTCTATGAAGCAGGCATCGCCGCCGGGGTCAGCTCGACGTCCTACCGACCCAACGCCCCGGTCACCCGCGGCCAGATGGCGACCTTCCTCGCCCGCGCCTTCCTCGACGCACCGACAACCGCCTCGCCGGGCGCCGGAGACGATTCCCCCGAGGTGTGGCCCGCGGACGGTTCGCGGGACGGCATCGGTGACGAGCCCGACCTCGCCGAACCCATCGCGGCCTGCGCCGGGGACGACCTCGAGACCTGCGACGCGTCGTACCGCGCCTCCGAAGCAGGCCGCCCGGAGCACGAGTCCGGCGGCACCTGTGGCGTGCGCAGCCCGGAGGACACCGGCGGCTGGTGTGCGCAGGCGCTTGGCTGAGCCCGGGACGCAGGACACGCAGCCTGCGGCGTTCGACGGGCAGGCGTAAGGCGCCAAGCGGGGAGCGTCGGATGCGTTACCGAGACGCGCCCCAGACGCCCGCGCCCCCCGAGGTCCCATCCTCACCGTCGTCGAGGCGGGACCGCACCTCCTGCGCATCCGGGAAACTGGTCTGGGCACCCAGCGCCTCGACCGCCAGCGCACCGACTGCGGCGGCGGCGCGCACCGCTTCGACGAGTCCCGCTCCGCGTGCGAGCGTCGCGGCCAGACCACCGACGAACGCGTCGCCGGCCCCGGTGGTGTCGACCACATGGGCCGGGAAGGCCGGTTGGAGCACCTCGGGCTGGCCAGCACGCAGCATCCGCGCCCCACGGGGGCCGAGCGTCTCGACCACGGCACCACCCGCCTCAGCGAGCAGCGCCGCGGTCCCGCCGGAGGCCAACAACGCGGATTCGTGCTCGTTGGGCACGATCACGTCGCAGGCCGCGAGTATCGCCGCATCGAGTCGAACGGCAGGCGCCGGGTTGAGCACCGTCCTGGCACCCACCCGACGCGCCGCCTCGAAAGCGGCGGCGACGACCTCGGTGGACACCTCGAGGTTGCTGACGACCACGTCGCCGGGGCCGACCCGTGCGGCGACCCGGATGGCAACGTCGGGCGGGTACAGCAGCTGATTGGCGCCGGGCGCGATGGCGATGAGGTTTTCCCCGCCGTGGTCGACGAGGATCTGGGCCACGCCGGTCGGTGCGTCCACGTGGACGACCGCGGCGGCGTCGACGCCGGCGTCGTGCAGACTCTGCATCGCCAAGCGGGCGTGGTCGTCGCGGCCGACGGCGGCGACCAGCATGGTCGGTACCCCCAGGCGGGCCGCGGCCACCGCCTGGTTGGCCCCCTTGCCGCCCGGGTGGATGCTGTAGCTGCCCCCACCGACCGTCTCACCCGGTTTGGGCAGCCGCGGCACGACGATGACCTGGTCGACGTTGACCGAGCCGACGACCAGGACCCGGTGGTGTGAACCGCTCATGGTTCCCTGCCTCCCGTGCTCGATGGGACCGGGCCGC
>SLLJ01000085.1 GCA_007134165.1 Nitriliruptoraceae bacterium
AGTGGCTGGGTCTTCACCGACTGGCTCGAGGACGTCATGCTGCGCCTGCACGGCGGTGAGGCCTACGACGACTGGATCACCAACGACCTGCCCTTCGACTCGCCCGAGGTTCGCTCGGCGATCGAGGACTACATCGACCCGATCTGGTTCGAGGACGGCTTCGTCTTCGGTGGTTCGCCCAACATCCTGCAGACCAGCTTCGGTGACTCGGTGCTCGGTCTGTTCGACGGCACGTGCCTGATGCACCGTCAGGCGTCCTTCATCGAGGGCTTCATGCCCGACGATGCGGTCATCGGCGAGAACGTCGACTTCTTCTACCTGCCCGAGATCGCCGCCTCCGGCCAGGGCGCCCCAGTGCTCATCGCCGGTGACCTCGCCGCGGCCTACACCGAGAACCCCAGCGTCGCGGAGTTCTTCAACTACTTCGCGACCCCGGAGTCGGGTGAGCCGTGGGCGGCCGAGGGCGCCTGGCTCTCGCCGTTCGAGGACTTCAACCTCGACGCCTACGCCGACCCGTCCCTGGCTGCCCAGGGCGAGATCGTGGTCGAGGCGGACTTCGCCCGCTTCGACGCCTCCGACATGATGCCGGGTGCTGTTGGCACCGGGTCGTTCTGGACCGAGGCGGTCAACTACGTGCAGCGTGGTGGCGAGGACATCGACACGATGCTCCAGAACATCGACGCCTCCTGGCCGTGATCCCTACCTAACCGGCTAGGCCGGTGGTGGGCCGCCGGGTGCGGCCCACCACCGCCAAATGACACGAAAGGGAGGAGACGTCTTGGGGAACGCAGTCACCGGTCTCGTCGCCGTGCTGCTCGGGGTCGGGGGAGCCGTCGCGCTCTTCTGGATCCTAAACTTCGCGGCCGAGCGGATGCCCAAGCAGTGGGAGGAGCGGTTCAAGCCCTACGCGTTCATCGGCCCCGCGCTGTTCGTGGTCGGGATCTTCCTGCTGTACCCGTCGATCATCACGGTCGTCGACAGCTTCCGGACCAGCATCGGCACCGCCGATGAGGCCTGGACGCTGGCGAACTACAACTGGTTGTTCACCGACCCGGCACTGCGGGACGCGCTGATCAACAACTTCCTGTGGATTCTGTTCGTGCCCGCCGGGGCGGTGTCGATCGGGCTGCTGGTCGCGGTCCTTGCCGACCGCCTCTCCCCCACCTGGGAGAAGGTCTCCAAGTCCCTGATCTTCATGCCGATGGCCATCAGCTTCGTGGGGGCCTCGACCATTTGGCTGTTCATCTACGCCTGGCGTCCGCCCGGCACCGATCAGATCGGGCTGATCTCCGCGATCTTCCAGGGGCTTGGCAGCCCACTGGCCACGCCGATCGTGCAGAACGGCACCCTTCGGCTCAACACCTTCGCGCTGATGATCGTTATGGTCTGGCTGCAGGCCGGATTCGCGATGGTGCTGCTGTCGGCCGCGATCAAGAACGTGCCCGAGGACACCATCGAGGCGGCCCGCATCGACGGCGCCACCGAGATCCAGATCTTCTGGAAGGTCACCATCCCGCAGATCGCCTCCACGATCGTGGTCGTGACCACGACCATCCTGATCCTGGTGCTCAAGATCTTTGACATCCCGCGGGTCATGACCAGCGGCAACTTCAATACCGACGTGATCGCCAACGTCTACTTCGACCAGTTGTTCACCGCCCGCAACCAGGGGCGCGCATCGGTCGTGGTCGTGGCGCTGATCGTGCTGACGCTGCCGTTCATGTACATCAACATCAAGCGGTTCCGAGCCCAGGAGGCGGCGCGATGAGTGCATCGACCCAAGCACCTGCCCGCACGGCCTCCGGCGAGATCCTCGAGCCGCCGAAGGAAACGACGCACTCGTCCTGGTCGGTGCGCATCGCGTTGATCATCGTGATCGCGTTCTGGTCGCTTCCCACCGTGGGGTTGCTCGTCGCCTCGTTCCGCGACTCGGTCGCGACCCGGTCCACCGGCTGGTGGACGGTGTTCACGCCGGGTGGTTTCGAGGGCTTGACCATCGACAACTACGTCCAGGTGCTCGAAGCCGGGATGGGCGAGTCGTTCATCAACTCCCTGACCGTGGCCGTGCCCGCGACGATCATCCCGATCCTGGCGGCGGCGTTCGCCGCCTACACCTTCGCTTGGATGGAGTTCAAGGGTCGCGAGCTGCTGTTCGTACTGTTCGTCGGCCTGCTCGTGGTGCCCCTGCAGGTGGCCTTCATTCCGCTCACGCGGCTGTACATCAACCTCGGGGTCACCAACGACTTCGTGAAGATGTGGCTGGCCCACACCGGCTTCGGGATGCCCTTGGCCGTGTACATCCTGCGCAACTACATCGGGTCGTTGCCGCGCGAGGTGATCGAGTCCGCGAAGGTCGATGGCGCGAGCCACTTCGAGACCTTCTGGAAGCTGATCATCCCGCTGTCGGTCCCGGCGCTGGCCGCCTTCGCCATCTTCCAGTTCCTGTGGACCTGGAACGACTTCCTCGTCGCGTTGGTCTTCATGGTCAACAACGAGGTGGTCACGGTGACCCTGGCCGAGTTGGTCGGCTCGCGCGGGCAGGACTGGCACCTGCTCACCGCCGGTGCGTTCATCACCATGACCGTGCCGCTGATCGTGTTCTTCAGCCTGCAGCGCTTCTTCGTCCGTGGTCTGACCGCGGGCTCCGTCAAGGGCTGACCCCTCGCCGTCGTGGCCGCACCGTTCACGGTGCGGCCACGACGCGCACCTGAGCCGTCGAGGACCGCCCTGCCGTGCGCTTCCAGCTCACCGCCCGCACCGGGCATCCCGACTTCCTCGACCTTCCGTGGGACCAGCCGCTGAGTAGCTGGGAACACCAGCGAATGGTGCAGATGCCCATGGGCATCCACCGCCACGTTGTTCGTACCGTGCAGTACGGAGAGCGGCTCTACCACCTCAAGGAGCTGCCCCGGCGCTACGCCGAGCGCGAGTGGCGCTTCTTGCGCACCTTGCGCGCCGAGGGGGTACCGACCGTCGAGGTCGTGGGGGTCGTGACCCTGCGCGACAGCCCCGCAGGCGAGCGGCTCGAAGCGGTGCTGATCACCGAGCACCTCGAATACTCGGTGCCCTACCGCCTGCTGTTCCTGCGCCAGGAGCACCGCACGCTGCGCGACCCGATGCTCGACGCGCTCGTGCACCTGCTGGTGCGCATCCACCTGCAGGGCTTCTACTGGGGCGACTGCTCGTTGTCCAACACCCTGTTCCGGCGGGACGCCGGGCGGCTCGCGGCGTTCCTGGTCGACACCGAGACCGGCGAACTCTACCCCGAGCTCAGCGACCGTCAGCGCCAGATGGACGTCGACCTCGCGATCGAGAAGTGCGGGGGTGAGCTGCTCGACCTGCAGGCCGCGGGGGTGCTGTCGGCCTCGGTGGATCCCTTCGACCTCGGGGTCGATTTCGAGCAGCGCTACCACGGGCTGTGGGCCGAGTTGACCCATGACGAGGTGTTCGCCGACGACGAGCGCTACAAGATGCATGACCGGCTCACGCGCATCAACGACCTCGGCTACGACATCGAAGAGCTCGAGCTGGTCCAGGACGCCGAGTACCCCGGACTCACGCGCATGCGGCTGCGCACCTCGGTGGTGGAACCTGGCCGCTATCGGCGGCTGCTGCACCGCCTGACCGGGCTCGACGTGCAGGACAACCAGGCCCGACGCCTGCTCAACGACATCCACAACTTCGGGGCCTGGCTGCAGCAGGACGAGGGTCGTGCCCTGCCCGAGGCGCTGGTGGCCCACCGCTGGCTCGAGCGCGCCTTCGAGCCCACGCTCGACGTGGTCCCCCTCGAGCTGCGGCTGCGGCGGGAGCCGGCCGAGCTCTACCACGAGATCCTCGAGCACTGGCACCGGCTGTCCACCGACGAGGGCTCGGACGTGGACCTGTTCGCGGCCGCCGACGACTACGTGCACACGGTGCTCGCGCACGCGCCCGACGAGCGACGCATCGCGCCCTCGGAGGGCGGCGACGGGGATCCGGACGCCGCGGACGACCTTGACGAGTACGAACGACCACCTCCCCGACCGGGAGAGGGCGAACTCCTCGACCTCGACGCAGGTGGCGTGTAGGGTCGCGGACACCCGGCGCACCGCCCGTGCGCCCGTGACGGTAAGGCGACGAGATGCAGCAGCAGGGCGGTTCACCTCCTCCCGGATGGCATCCCGATCCACAGGTCCCCGGTCAGCTGCGCTGGTGGGACGGGACGGCCTGGTCGGACCAGACCGCACCCGCGGCGGGACAGAGTGCGGCGCAGCCGTCGTACGCGGCCGGCGGGGGGTATGTCGCGGGTGGGCAGACGGCGTCGATCGACACCTGGCTGTGGCAGTCGATCCTGGCGACGCTGCTGTGCTGCCTGCCGCTTGGCATCGTCGCGATCGTGTTCTCCTCCCAGGCGCAGTCGGCCATGAACACCGGGAACTACGCCCTGGCTGCCGACAAGGCCAAGCAGGCCAAGAACTTCACCCTGATCTCGGTGGGTCTGGGCGTGTTGGCCGTGGTGCTCTACATCGTGGTCGTGGTCGTGATCGGTGCGAGCGTGGGCTTCTCGGAGTTCTGAGCCGGTGCCCGGGTGGCTCAACTCGATCCGCTGGTCGGCCTGGCCCCGCTGGGTCGCCCCGGTCGCGACCGGGCTGCTGGCGCTGGCGATCTGCGCGGTGCTGGCCACCATCGACGACGACACCCGCGCGGTGCTCGCGCCTCGCTGCCCGTTCCGCACGGTGACCGGGCTGGACTGCCCGGGGTGTGGCGGGACCCGGGCGCTGCACGCGTTGGTGCGCGGGGATCTCGCGCTGGCGTTGGATCACAACGTGGTCACCGTCCTGTTGCTGCCGCTGCTGGCGTGGGCCTGGGTGCGCTGGCTGCTGGCCCGGACCGGGTGTGCATTGGCACCGCCGACGCTGCCACCTCGGGTGAGCATGGCGCTGGCGGTCGTGCTCGCGACGTTCATGGTGGTGCGCAACCTGCCCTGGCTGCCCTTCGTGCACCTGGCCTCCACGCCCCTGGCTTGAGCCGTCCGGTGTGTGCGCCGCACCCCGGTCGGTAGGATCGCGCGCATGAGCTCTGAACCCGCCCCTGCCCCCGCCGTCGACGGCCCTGCGGACCCGCGCCACGTGCTGGTCGCGGTCGCCTGGCCGTACGCCAACGGCTCGTTGCACCTCGGGCACCTGGCCGGCGCCTACCTGCCTGCCGACATCTTCGCCCGCTACCACCGCATCGCGGGCAACCGGGTGCTGATGGTGTCGGGCAGCGACGCGCATGGCACGCCCATCACCGTGCGCGCCGATCAGGAGGGGGTGAGCCCGGCCGAGATCGTGCAGCGCTACCACCCGGAGTTCCTGCGCTACTGGGCGTCGCTTGGCATCACCTTCGATCTGTTCACGACCACGATGACCGACAACCACCGGGACGTGACCCACGAGATCTTCCGGGGGCTTCGGGACCACGGCCTGATCGAGGCCCGTACGACCGAGCAGTTCTACGATCCCGAAGCTGGGCGCTTCCTGCCCGACCGCTACGTCGAGGGGACCTGCCCGAGCTGTGGGGCGAGCGATGCCCGCGGGGATCAGTGCGACACCTGCGGCAAGACCCTCGACCCGATCGACCTCGGCGATCCGCGCTCGAAGCTGACCGGGGCCGTGCCCGAGATGCGCCCCACCGAGCACCACTTCATCCTGCTCTCCAAGCTCGAGGCGCGGGTGCGGGCCTACCTCGAGACCCGGCAGGGCTGGCGCAGCCACGTCATCAACTGGGCGCTGGGCTTCGTGCGCGAAGGGCTGCACGACCGCGCCATCACCCGCGACATCGCCTGGGGCGTGCCCCTGCCCGACGACGCCGGCATCGATGCGCCCGGTGACAAGCGCATCTACGTCTGGTTCGAAGCCGTGATCGGCTACCTGTCGGCGTCCAAGGAGTGGGCGCATCGCGTCGGCGAGCCCGATGCGTGGCGGGCCTGGTGGGAGGAACCGGCCGGGGAGAGCTACTACTTCGTGGGCAAGGACAACATCCCGTTCCACGCCGTGTACTGGCCGGCACAGCTGATGGGTACGCCGGCGCTGAACCTTCCGACCAACGTGCCGGCCAACCAGTACGTGACCTTCAAGGGCGCGAAGGCCTCCAAGTCCCTGGGAGTGGGACGTTCACTGCTCGACTACCTCGACGTCTACCAGCCCGACACGCTGCGCTACGCGGTCGCCGCGAACCTGCCCGAGGCCAACGACGTCGACCTGGCCGAGGACGAGCTGGTCCGACGGGTCAACGACGAGCTGATCGCGACCTGGGGCAACCTCGTCAACCGGGTGCTGTCGATGACCCACAAGCGCTTCGAGGGACGGGTGCCACAGCCCGGCCCCCTCGCCGAGTCCGACGAGCAGCTGCTTGCAGACGTCGATGCGCAGCTGGCGGCAACCGGGGCCCAGCTCGAGCGGGTGGAGCTGCGGGCGGCGCTCAAGGAGGCGCTGGCCGGCGCGCAGGCCACCAACGTCTACCTCAACGCGATGCAGCCCTGGAAGACCGCCACGATCGACCGCGAACGTACGGCGACCACGCTGTGGACGGCGCTGCAGGCCATCAGTGGGCTGAAGGTCGCGTTCGCGCCGTTCACGCCCTTCTCCTGTGACCGGCTCAACGCCTGGCTCGGTGGCCCGGCTGCCGACCCCGACCCCCGGGACGCCCGCATCGGCGAGGGGCACATCGACCCCGGCACGCTGGTCGGGCACGGCTGGGTCCGGCGCGAGGTCCCGGCCGGCACCGAGCTCGGCCCGCCTGAACCGCTGTTCGCCAAGATCGAACTCGACGAGGGCTGAGCCGCGCCCCCCGCGCCGGACCGTGCGGCGCCGGGACGCGCTCAGCGCACCTCACAGGCGACCTCGCTGCGCAGCCGGCGGCGTAGCGCCTCGGCGAGCAGTGCGATGCCAAGCACCGCCAGCACCGGCTGGACCGGCTCGAACCAGGTCAGGGCGCCACTGCTGCCCAGCGCCAGCACCACCAGCTTGTTGCAGGTCGGGCACCCGATCGCCAGGAACGACAGCACCCCGCCCAGGGTGAAGCGCTTCTCGTCGGCGCCCAGCGGGAGTTGCGGCTCGTCGTGGTCGGTCACGTCCCGGTCGGTCGTCGGTGCCGGTTCGTTGCGCACGTACGTGGCCAGCAGCAGGCCAGCAAGCACCGCACTGAGCGCGAAGGCCGCGTAGGTCCAGCCCGGCGCCTCGATCTGCCGGCCGAAGATGGGGTTGGGGATCAGCTCGGTCGGCAGGCCCAGTACCAGCGCCGAGATCAACGTGGCGCCGGCGGCCGCGGCCCAGCGCCTCGGGCTCCAGGTTCGCATCGTCGGCCTTCGGGGTCGGGGAGCACACCGTACGAGGCAACGTCCTGATGGCGCGGGGTGTTCCCGTTTCGTCGACCGGATCGGTGCGGGCAGGGGGTCGTACTCAACGACGACGTCGCTGCGGAACTGGTGGTCGCACCCCTGTGCGCAGTGGGTGCCCCCTGCGGGCATCGACCACGACCTCGGCGTAGACGGCCTCGAGGCCGGCGAGGTGGTGGCTGGGGGACCGGCGACCCACCCGTTGGCGGGCGCCGGAACCGAGCTCGAGCCGCCGGGACGGCTCATCGAGCAGCCGCACCGCCTCATGGGCCAGACCGTCGTCGGTTGGGGCCACCACGCCGCTCACGCCGTCGACGACGACGTCGAGGTCGGGCTGGCGGACCACGAGCGCCAGCCCTGCCTGTGCGGCCTCGAGCAGGGTGAGCGGATCGTTCTCGCTGACCGACGCCGAAACGTAGACCTCGGCGAGGTCGTAGGCCGCCCGCACCTGGGGGTACGGCAGACGGCCCGGCAGCCGCACGTAGCGTTCGAGCCCGGTCCGCCGCACCGCCGCCCGCAGCCGCTTCAGCTCGCCGCCACCACCGATCATGAGCAGCCTGATGTCATCGTGTGCGCGCAGCTGGGGGGCCAGGGCGGTGAGCAGCTGGCGGCAGCGCTTCTCGGCGGCCACCCGACCGACGGTGAGCAGGATCCGGTCCTGCCGTCTGAGCTCGAGCTGGACCCGCAGCTGCGTGCGCGCGGCGGATGCGAGGGCGGGGGCCGGCGGGTGGGGCACGGCGTTGGGCAGCTGCACCACGTGGTGAGCGGGGGCCAGCCGGGCCAACTGCTGCGCGGCCGTGGATGACGGGGCGATGAGCCGGTCCGCGCCGGACAGGAACCGGCGCAGCACCCCCTCGAGCCGGTGGGTGGCCCACGGATGCGAGGGGGAGGGCAGCCGCACGTAATGCAGGTAGTGGGCGTAGAAGGTGTGCAGGGTGTGCACCCACGGAAGGTCCAGCCGCCGGGCTGCGGCCCGTCCGGCGGCGCCCACCAAACCCTCGGTGTGGGTGTGCACCACCTCGATGTCGTGGTCGTGCAGCCAGCCGGCGAGCCGCCCGACCCGCACGGGAGCCGCCGTGAGCTGCGCGGACGGCAGCAGCGGCCAGGCGCGCAGCGCAAGGTCGGGTGGCGGCTCGTCGACGGTCCCGACGCCGTTCGGGGGGCGTGGGGCGACGACCACCACCCGGTGTCCGTGGGCGACCAGTCCCGCCCGCGTCAGCTCGACCATGCGGGTCACGCCGTTGCGGGTGGGATGGGTGCAGTCGGTGATCAGCGCGATCCGCATCCGGTCAGCGGATGAAGGTCCGGCCGGTGGCCAGCTCAACGCACCGGTACGCCCCGTCGTAGGTGCCGGTCGCCTTGTTGCGCACGATCTGTTCGCAGTACAACTCGAGCAGGTCGTCGGCCTCGGTGAGCAGGTCGATGGCCTGCAGGGTCTGGGGCACCGTGCGTGCCTCGACGGTGCCGTCGCCGAGCTCGGCGGCGCGCACCGCGCCCCAGCGTTCGTGCCCGCCGACGCGGGGGTTGAAGATCTTGGGCACCGGGTAGAACGCGAGCTCGCTGGGCTTGGTGATCATCACGTCGACCACGCGCATGAGCAGGTTGGTGGCGTACACCGCGTGAAAGATGTTGTCGTGGAGGAACACGTGCAGCCCGCGCACCTCGCCGTCGGCCAGCGCCGTTGCGAACGCCTGGGTGTCCTCCCAGTCGAAGTGGCTCTGGACGAGCCCGGCGTCGGCGCCCAGTTCCTCGCGCAGCCAGTCCCAGTTCGACTCGTGGTCGCCCAGGTTGACCAGCAGCGCGACGGACCCCTCCCGCAAGCGGGGGAGTAGGTGCTCGATGACGGCCATGAACAGCTCGCGCTGTGCGCCCGCCCCGCCCATCGTGAGCAACAGGCGGCGGGGCTCGCCGGCACGCATCCTCGCCAACCGAGCGGCGCAGTCCCCCTCGATGTTCTCGACCAGTTCGTGATCGACGTGGTGTCCGGTGTAGTGGATCGCCTCCGCCGGGACCGGGCGGAGCACGCGGTCGCGCTCGTCGAAGCCACGCATGGCCCGGAAGCCGTAGTAGCCGGCCGGTGACTGCACGCCGTGCTTGGCGCCCTCGGTGAGCTGGAAGGCCATCGGCCAGTTGTCGAACATCATGTCGACCACGTTGGTCATGCCCCCCGACACCGCGCCCATGCAGTTCCACATGTGGGCGGTCAGGGTCGGCAGCTCGGCGGGCAGCGCGCGGTGCAGGTCCGCGAACAGCTCGCTCATCTTGTGGTCCTTGACGTTGGTCTTGAGGAAGCGCCACGGCCAGCCCACGATCCAGGTGTTGAGCAGCGTGGACAACCCGGGCAGCGTCGGGTCACCGGTGGTCACCGGCTCCCACACGTAGCGGTCGAAGGCCCGGGAGCGCTGGCTGATCCGCGACCAGCGGCTGTACCAGGTGTTGCACCAGTCGATGACCTCGCTGGTGATCCCCGGAATGCTCAGCAGGTCGAGCCAGTAGGGCGTGAATCCCATCGCCCGGGCGGCGGACGCCCCCGCCATCGCGATGCGGTAATGGCCGAAACCCATCCGGATGGTCGAGATCAGCACGCCGTTGTCGGTGAGGTGATCGAGCCCACCGGCCTGCGGTGGTCCGTCGACCCGCACGACGTCGCGGAGTCCTAGCAGATCGCCGAGGTAGGGGTTGTCGCGGACCTCGAGGTGGTAGGGCTGGTCACGGTCGTCGGCGAACTTGCGCACGAACATCTGCTGCCAGCGGTCTGCGGCACGCGACTGTCGGCGGGTGATCGGGTTGCCGTACACCTCGTAACGGCCGTTGACCTTGTGCATGGGCGTGCCTCGATCAGAAGCGTTGGGGGTCGGGACGGCGGCAGGTCACTTGATCCCGCTGGTGGCCACGTTCTCGACGAAGTAGCGCTGGGCCAGCACGAACACGGTGACCGGCACCGCGATGGCGATCATGACGCCGGCCATGATCAGGTTCGGGCTGTCGGCGGCCCGGCCGCCCAGCTGCTGCAACGAGACGGTCAGCACGTGGTTGTCGAGGTTGCCGCCACCGATCACGATGAACGGCCAGATGAAGCTGTTCCAGGCGTAGAGGAACATGAACGTGGCCAGGGTCGCGATGGCCGGCTTGGACAGCGGCACCAGGATGCGCCACAGGATCGTCCACCGTGAGGCGCCGTCGATCACGGCGGCCTCCTCGAGTTCGCGGGGGATCGACACGAAGAACTGGCGGATCAGGAAGGTGCCGTAGGCGTTGAACACGAACGGGAACACCAGCGCGGCCAGCGAGTTGATCCAGCCCAGCGCGACCATCAGCTGATACAGCGGGATGATCAGGATCACGAAGGGCACCATGATCGACCCGATGTACACCAGGAAGATGCCGTCGCGCCCGGGGAACTCGATCCGGGCGAAGGCGTACCCGCCGAGGATCGAGGTCAGCACCGTCCCGCCGACCACCAGCAGGGTGACCAGCAGGGTGTTGGTCAGGCTTCGGTCCAAGCTCTGCAGCGCGGTCACCTCGGCGAAGTTCTCGGTCCGAAACGACAGCGAGTCGATGGTCGGCGCGGTGCGCTCGGTGGCCTGCACGGTGTTGTCGGGGTCGTCGGGCAGCGCGAAGACGCCGGCCGTGGTCGCACCGACCTGGATCAGCCCCTCGAGCACCTCGCCGTCCACGGTGACGTCGTAGAGGTCCTCCTCGACGCCGTCGACGATCACCGTCTCGGAGTCGATGAACCCGCCCCGGCGCTCCGCGTCACGGGTCGGCGCACGCACCACCGCGTCGAGGTCGTCGGGCGGCGCGTAGAACCCGATCTGCACGGACTCGACGAGCACGCGCTCCTCGCCGTCGATGCGGTACAGCGGGCGGGGCTCACCGTCGACCTCGAGGGTGTCCTGGGTGTAGGGCAGCAGCCGCGGCGGGAAGCGGGTGACGTCGCTGACCTCCTTGAGCGATCCGAACGCGACCA
>SLLJ01000341.1 GCA_007134165.1 Nitriliruptoraceae bacterium
CTGCCCTACGGCACCGTCGAGGGCGCGGAGGCTTCGGCGGTGTTCCAGTTCGACGTGGCGGGTATCGGCGTCGAGGAGGGACCGTCGGGCGCCACCCGGGGCCTGGTCGCCGTGGTGGGCTTCGTGCTCGCCGGTGCGCTCGGGCTCGCGGTGCGCCAGCGCTTCGCCTGAACCGACCGGAATCGACCGGAACCGACGGGGGCTACCCTGCTCCGAGGATGTGGAGCAGGGAGGCCCCGTCGTGCAGCCGGCCCGGTGGTACTACCTCGAAGGCCGCGAACAGCGCGGCCCGATGCCGCTGGCCGACATCCGGGCCCGGGTGCTCGACGCGACCCTGCAGCCCGACACCTACGTCTGGGCGGACGGGATGCCGGGCTGGCTGCACGTGCGGCAGGTCCCGGCGCTGACCCCACCCCCGGAGCTGCGGGCCGGACTTGACGCGTGGCGCTAGCGTCGGCTCCATGGATGCGGACAACCCCCTCGATGTGCTGCGTGCGCGTGGCTTCGTGCAGGACGTGACCGACGAGAACGGCCTGCGGGCCGCTTTCGACGCGGGCTGTGTCACCTACTATGTCGGGTTCGATCCGACCGCGCCGTCGCTGCACGCGGGCAACCTGGTCGGGATGATGGCGATGGCCTGGCTACAGCGCCTCGGCCACCGGCCGATCGCGCTGGCCGGCGGCGCCACCGGTCGCATCGGTGACCCTTCGGGCCGCGACACCGAGCGCGAACTGCTCGACGAGGCCAGTATCGAGCGCAACCTGGCGGCGATCCGCCGGCAACTCGGTCAGCTGCTCGACCTCGGGGACGGCGGCGACGGCCAAGGCCCCGGTCAGGGCCCCGGACCGTCGGGGCTGCTGGTGGACAACGACGACTGGACCCGGGAGTTGACCCTGCTCGACTTCCTGCGCGAGGTCGGCACCCGCTCCTCGGTCAATGCCATGCTGGCCCGTGAGTCGGTCAAGCGGCGGCTCTCCGAACGCGAGCAGGGCCTGACCTACGCCGAGTTCAGCTACCAGCTGCTCCAGGCTTTCGACTTCTCCCACCTCTACGCCGAGCACGGCTGCGTGCTGCAGGGTGGTGGCTCGGATCAGTGGGGCAACATCGTGGCCGGCATCGACCTGGTGCGTCGGCAGCACGGCGGCGTCGCCTACGGCCTGACCTGGCCGTTGCTGACCACCGCGGAGGGCAGCAAGTTCGGCAAGTCGGCCGGCAATGCGGTCTGGCTGGATGCGGCCATGACCTCGCCCTACGCCTACTACCAGTACTGGGTCAACGCCGCAGACGCCGACGTTGGGCGCTTCCTCAAGCTGTTCACCTTCCTCGACCTCGCGGACATCGCTGAACTCGAGGCGGAACTCGCCCGCGACCCCGCCGCCCGCGAACCCCACCGGGTACTGGCCCGGGAGGCGACCCGACTGCTGCACGGGAACGCCGGCGTGGCGGTGGCCGAGGGGGCGACCAAGGTGCTGTTCGGCGCGCAGCCCTTCGCCGGGCTCGACGACGCCACCCTCGCCGAAGCCTTCGACGGTGCCCCGTCGGTCGAGCTCTCCCGTGCCCGGCTCGCCGACGGCATCGGGCTGCTCGACCTGCTCACCGAGGTGGGGGCCACCCGCAGCACCAGCGAGGCGCGCCGGCTGGTCACCCAGGGCGGGGTTCGGGTCAACAACCAGGTGATCGACGATCCCGGCCGCACGCTCGGCCCCGACGACCTCGCCAGCGTCAGCACCCTGGTGCTGCGTGTGGGCAAGAAGCGCTACTTCCTCGCCCGCTTCCCCGGCTGAGCGGCGGTGGCCCACCCCCCGCCGTTGGCCGAGGTCCGCATTCGCGACGTGCGCTCGATCTGGGGGCCGCCGCTGCACGTGCGCCTCGGCGAGCACGTCACCGTGCTGGTCGGTCCCAACCGGTCGGGCACGTCCAACGTCGCCTGGGCGATCGCCGCCGCCCTCGATCCCGGCCGCCGCTTCCGTCCCGGTCGTGATCTGCCCCGGCACGTCGGAGGCACCCCCGAGGTGGACCTGGTCGACGCTGACGGGCACCACACGACGGTGCGCTTCGACCCCGACGGCGGCGGACGTGAGGTCGACGGGCCACCACGTGGCGGCCCCGTCGTCCTCAGCCGGATCCACGAGACCCCGCGTGACGTCGTGCGCCGGGTGCCCGGGGGGTTCGCCGACGCTGCGGCTCGGGCCGACCTGGCCGCCGACCTCACCGCCACCTTGCGCCGGGTGCTTCCCGAGATCGAGCACGTCGAGGTCGACGGTCGTCTGGTGGTCCGGGTTCGCGACGACCTCGGGTCTCTGCTGCCCGTGCCCGAGACCCGGGCGCTGGTGGCCCTCGGGGTCGCCCGCCACCTCGTCGCCCGCGGCACGCCACCCGCCGCCACCGTGCTCGAGGCTCCCGGCGCGTTCCTGCATCCGGCTGCGCAGCAGACCGTGTCCGCCCTGCTGGTCGAGGTGGGCCGCGAGACGGGGGCACCGGTGGTGGTCACCACTTCCTCACCGTTCACCATCCCGCGCGTGCCCAGCGTCCGGGTCGTCGCTCTGGCCCGGGACGCCGCCGGACGCACCGGACTGGTGGGTGACGCCGCCGGGGACGAGACCCAGGCGCGGCTGCTCGGCGGCCTGCTGCGGGATGCGGGGCTGGCGGCGGTCCTCGACCGCATCGGACAACTGCCCGAGGGCACCCGTGCGGTGCTGATCGTCGAGGGCGGTACCGACGTGGCCTACCTGCGCCTGGCCGCCCGACTGCTCGACCGCGAACACCTGCTCGACCACGTCGTGCTCAGCCCGTCGGGTGGCGCGATGCCCGCCGCGATGTCGGCCATCGTGCTGCGCGCCGAGACCGACGTGCCCCTGCTGGTGCTGCTCGACCACGACCAGGCCGGCAA
>SLLJ01000227.1 GCA_007134165.1 Nitriliruptoraceae bacterium
CTCCCAGCCAGGACGGCACCGCCGCGTGCGCCTGAGCGATGTCCTGGCGTACCGCGAACGGATCCAGCGCGAGCGCGACGAAGGACTCGACGAACTCGCCGCCGTCTCCCAGGACGCAGGGCTTTACTCCGACGAGGTGACCCACACCAGGTTGCGCCGCTGAGATGGCGTTCTCGGCCCTGCTCGACACCTGTGCCCTCTACCCCGCCTACCTCCGTGACACGCTGCTGCGGCTCGCCAACGCCGGCACCTTCCGGCCACTGTGGTCGACCGGCATCCTCAACGAGCTCCAGCGCAACCTCGCGGAGCGGACCGGCCCGGAGCGAGCACGCCGGATCACCGGGCTGATGCGCCAGCACTTCCCCGACGCGAACATCACGGGCTACGAGCCACTCATCACCGCGATGACCAACGACGCGAAGGACAGACACGTCCTGGCAGTGGCAGTCCGGGCTGACGCCGACGCGATCGTCACCTTCAACCTCGATGACTTCCCGGAGCACGCGACCGAACCGTTCCAGGTCGACGTGATCCATCCGGACGACTTCCTGCTCAACCAGATCGACCTGGCACCTCGCCTGGTCCTTCGCACGCTCCAACGGCAGGTCGACGGGTACCGCGAGCCCACCATGGACCTCTTCGCCCTCGCTGCTGCGCTCGACCGTGTCGGCTGCCCCGGCACCGCAGCTGAGCTGCGCCTGCAGATCACGCCGGCGTAGCCCGATCTTTGTCACCGCGTTGCCACGGTGCCTCTCGGCGGCCGGTGACAGCGCGCCCGCGAGCCGGATGTTGTCAATCCGTTGTCACCGGCATGCGAAACGCCCCCGCGGTGGGCGGGGGCGTTCGGACTAATCTGCCGTCTGCGGGGTGTTAGACCCTGCTGCGGCTGGTGGGCGAGGGGGGACTTGAACCCCCATGTCCATAAGGACACACGGACCTGAACCGTGCCGCGGACATGCCGCCGTGTGTTGCCGGATGCCGCAACATGCCGCTGACCTGCGGAAACACACCAATGTCATCCCAGACTACGCCGCCGAGTACCGCGCCCTTCCGCCCGGTGTGGTGTCACGATGGTGTCACGAGGCCTCGCCAGGTTGCCCTGGCTCTGGCCCACCGCTCCGGGCGGTCGCGATCGCGGCCCACGCCGTGTCACCGCTGGCTGCGGATCTGAGCGGGCCACGCGGCGACCTCTTCCTTCAACCGCTCGTAGCCTGCGCGTGAGGTGTCGAACTCGTCGGCGTCGAGCCGATCGAAGGCCGCGACCGCGTCGAGGAAACGATCCACAGTGAAGCCGGCGTCCTTCTCGCTCGCGAGCTCGAACAACGTTGCCCAGCTGAAGTGCCGACGCAGCGCAGCGACGTCCTGGTAGTCCCTCGCGGCGGCCCGTCCGAACAGCGCGAGGGTCTTGTCAGCTGCCAGTTCTTCCAGCGACAACGTCGCAACCTGTGGCTCCCGGTCGACCGGACGAATGCGCACGTCGACCGCGAGATCGATGCGGCACTCCTCGGGCTCCGTCCCGACGGTAAGGCGAGCAAACGTCTCCGACACGACCTCGCGCCTGGATCCGATCCCGGCCTCGCCCAGCGCTCGCTCGACGGCAGCCAGCATGGTGGCGACGGCCTCGGCCTTGACGTCGGCGTGACCGATGAAGAAGTCCAGGTCGCTCGTGGTCCGATCGACCGTGCCACGCATGATGAGCGCCGCGCCACCGGCCAGGGCGAACCCGGCCGCCTCCGGCAGCCGACTAACGATGCCGAGCAGCCGCTGCTGGAGCGGGGTCAGCACGGCAGCTCGACGCCCCGTTGCTCAGCGAGCCAGTCCGCCCAAGCCCGGCGGACGTGGTCGGGAAGGAAGAGCTCGTCCCACATGGAGATGAGCTCGTCGACGTTGATGATGTCTCGCACATCCTGCTCGACGCCCTCGACGAGGACCTGCTCGTACACCCGGGCCCGCTGACGGCGATCCGCGAGGTCGTAGCGCCGTTCCGGCGCGCTCCAGCGGACTCGAGTAGGCAGGGTCACCAGGCCCGTGGCCTTGACAACCTCGGGGTCGGCGACATCGTCGGGGATCGCCGGCGGACGCCTAGAGCGTCGGGCATCCCGAATCTGTTGCGAACTCATGGACCAAGTATGCCCGATGACTGCCGCCAGGCCCGGGAATCGATCAGTGAGGTGTTGCGACGACCCGTTGAGTTCGCGGGCGTGTTGCCCTGGTTGTAGCTGCAGAGCAGTTCGTCCCGCTGGCTTCTATGCACGGTGTGCGTGTTGTCGGTCAGCGGCGGGTGAGATCGGGTTCTCCGAGGTCCAGGTGTCCGAAGCGATCGCGCAGATGGGTGTCCAGCTGTTCCCAGCGCGTGGTCGTTGTGGTGTCGATGCCGCCGTTGAGAGCTGCGCTGGTGTGCACGACCACGGAGATGGCGATCGCCACGGCCACCAGGGTGGTGTACAGCCGCGCTCGTCGTACGGTGGCCGCGGCCGCCATCAGCGCGGGTGCCGCGAACGTGAGCGCTTCGAGCGTCACCCGGTAGCTGGCGAGTTGGTCCCCGCCCGCGTGGCCGGCGACTCGCAGCTGCACGACCAGCACACCCAGACCGGCCAGCGCCGCCATCCGGGTCCATGCGGGGAGGTGTCGCCATCGCACGATTAGCGCGATGAGCGCGACGGCCACCCACGGTGAGGCGAGCAGCAACCCGCGTTCGGGCGCGACGAGCGCTGCCCCCAGTTCGGTGAGTGTCCACCATGGCGTGCGCGAGACCAGCGCTCCCAGGTGCGCCGGGGCGTCGTAGCCCGCGATCGGCAGCCACGTCCCGAACGCCCACGCCGAGTACACGCCAACGGTGAGCAGTCCCACCATGCCACCGCCTGCCAGGGCCGTGGCGGGTCGCCACCCCTCGCGTAGCCAGGCAAACGCGGCGAGCAGGAGCAGACCCACGGCGATGTGCGGCCGCACCGTCACCGCCAGCGCACCACAGATCGCCGCGGCAACCGGACGGTTGGTGCGCCATCCCCATAGGCAGCTGGCGATCGCGAGCATCGCGGGGGCGTGCGGCCACGGGGCGCTGGCCGCGACCGACCACAACGACGTGCCGAGCGCCATCATGCCGGCACCGAGGAGGGCGATCCTCCGGTCGGCGACCTGGCGAAACAGCGCGAACAGCGCGGCTGCTGCGGCTGCCGCCAGCAGCGCTGCCGTGCGCCGTGCCGGGGCCGGGTCAACCAGCAGCGGATGCGCGGGCCGATCACCGCCGGTCACGGCCCGGTCCAGGAGGTAGGCCGGGGTCGCGATGTAGGCGACCCCGGGGAAGCGGTTGACGTACACCTGCCCGTCACGGCCCGTGACACCCCAGTAGTTGCGTGAGGCTGGCCATACCTCGGGCAGGGCGGCGGACCCGGCCATCGCGAGCGACCACGAGGCGACCGCGACCGCCCGTGTGTCGTTGACCTGGGCCGGACCGCGATCGGTCGTGGCCAGATACAGGACCGCCAGCAGCGTGGCAAGCACGAGCACGATCAGGCGGTCAGTACGGCTCCACGGTGCCACCGAGCTGGGCGCCAACGGCCGGGGTCGCAGGTCTGGCGAGCGTCTCACCCGTCCTCCACCTCGCCGATGAGCGGTTGTGGTGGCTCGCCGTCCTCCACACAGATCCGGTCCGCGCCGTACCGTTCGGAGAGCTCCACCAGCCGCGGCTCGTCCAACTCGAACACGGTGATGATGACCCGGTTCAGCGGATCGCGCTGGCCGGTACCGATCACGGCACCTGCCTCGGGCTCGTCGCCCTCCCAGACCGGTGGCAGCTCCCCGGCGTCGATCTCAGCCTGCAATGCCAACAGTTCGGCCCGGCCGTGGGGCAGGCGTGTGACCCACAGCCCATCACCGAAGCGTTCACGTAGGCCGGCCGCATGGGTCTCGACGTCCTCGGTGAACGCGAACACCACCGCGTCATGTGTCTGGTCGAGCCACATCCCAGCGTACGCGTCGCCCGCCTCACGCTCGGCCCAACCACGCGCCTGCTCGAGCGCGGCACCGCCGTCGGCCGGATCATGGTTCTCATCGACGCCATCGAGGTCATCGATCGGCTCAGCAGTGGTCAACGACGCATCCGCGTCCGGCTGCTGCCCAGCAGGCGGGTCGAGCGGGACGTCACCCAGCCCCTCGCAACGTGGCGCGAGCTCGACGTCCGCCGCCGTTGCGGGTCCATCCTCGACGGCCGGTGTCGGCACCTCGGCGCACGACACCAGCAACAGCATCGAGGCAGCCAACGCAACCGGCCAACAACGGCTTGCCGCTTCGTTC
This sequence comes from Nitriliruptoraceae bacterium, assembly GCA_007134165.1. Taxonomy (GTDB): domain Bacteria; phylum Actinomycetota; class Nitriliruptoria; order Nitriliruptorales; family Nitriliruptoraceae; genus SKJO01. The sequence goes on from SLLJ01000227.1 coordinate 4,294, forward strand.
CGCAACCTCGCTCCTCGCGATCGGGACGGTGGAAGATCATGGGCGGCTGTGGGGACACCGGGTGCTGATCCCACAGGACGGTGGGACGTCGACGGTGCCACACCGGTTCCATCGGTGACGGAACCCACGACGAGTCGCCGTCGTCCAACGGTCTGGACGTCCCAACGGGCGGCAACAGCGAGTGGGGAGACGACCTGATGCGCACAGCGGTGGCAGGTGCGGTGGGACTGGCACTGCTGGTGGCGGCCTGCGGGTCTGTCGAGATGCCACCGATCGACGACAATGCCCCCGGTGCGCAGGGCACCGACACGAACGAGACCGGGGGCGACCTGCCCGCCTGCCCGCCATTCGACGCACCGCGGGACTACGACCCGCCGCCCTCGCAACAGCCCGCGACCGACCCGAGGATCACCTCGCCGGAGCTGATCGAGGACCTCAATGTCGGGGAGTACGTCGAGGACGACCGCGAACCCGTGCCCGAGGGTGCAGCCCCGCCTGCCGATCCGACCCCGATCAGCGCAGCCCAACGCTGGGCCACCGACAACGCCGGCGAACACTTCGCCGGCGTGTGGTTCGACGGTGAACACGCTGCCGCGGTCATCGCGTTCACCGACGACCTCGACGGGTACACGGCCGAGATCCGCGACCGGTTCGGTGACGGCTGGTGGGTCGTGCACGGCGAACGCTCGATCGCCGAGTTGCACGACCTGGCGGACGCCGTCGGCGAGGTGACGTCGGACGAAGTCGAGCCCGGACAGCCCGGTTCGATCGTCGGTTGGGGTCCGCGTGAGGACCGCGGCGTGGTCGGGATCGACGTCGTGGGCGGCGACGATCAGGCACTGGCCGCGCTCGCCACCCAACTCGATGACCCGGCCTACTGCTTCTCGGTCAGCGACCCGCCCCCTGTACCGGACCCCGACGGGCCGGTGATCACCCTGGCGACCGTCGGTGGGTGGCGTGACGGACTGGAGGTCGAACAGGGCGCACGGCTGGAGATCGCCCACGACGAACCGACCGCTCAACGCCTGTTCGACGACAACGTCCCCACCGACCTCGGTGTCGCGCCGACCGACGAACCCTGGGAGGACGGCCGACACGGTGAACTGGCCGACATCGACCTTGACACCCACGTCGTCGCCGTGTGGTCGGCCGGGCGATCCGGCAGCTGCCCCGAGTGGGTGAACGAAGTCACCACAGCTGACGACGGAGTCGTGATCTCGACCGCCGTGCCCACCGCCGGAGGCTGCACCGATGACTTCAACCCCTACCGCACCATCATCGCCGTAGAACGAGACCGCCTCCCTACCGCCGACCAGCTGCCGGCCGACCTCGACCTCGGCTACACCATCGACCAGCACGCCGTCGTCACCTACCCAGCCGGGTAAGGGGCCGAGTAGCGCGCATCAGGCGGGGTGGAACTTCTTCCCAACGCGATCACACGGGGGGCGTTCGCACGGTGAGACTCGATGCGCACCCGTAGGCTCCTTTGGTGTCGGGGAGGATCATGTGGTCAGGCGCGACGAGGCGTTGAGCGCGCTGCGACATGAGGTAGCGGGGCGCGAGTTCGAGTTCGCAACCGTGCTCGAGGTCACCGATGGCGGGCCGGACGGCTTGCTGCTTCGCGTGCGGAGCGGCCGGAGGCTCCACCCGCACACACTTGTCGTTGACGCCGACGAATCGCGGCTCGCCCTTGATCACAGCACAGGCGAGCCGCCGGACAGTGACGACGTGCAGCAATGGACCCACGGCATGGTCTTGTGGCTGACGGAACAGCTCGATACCGGCGTGTTGCGTTGGGGGCGTCGGCGAAAGCTCACGGATGGCACCGTCGCGATCGACCCGATGCTGGAACCCGAGCCGCCGAGCCCGTGGTGGGTGAGTCCGGTGCCCTTGGAGCGGCCAACGCCGACGGGGCAACGGCGACTGCGACGGTTGGCCCAAAGTCGACGAGGAAAGTCCATCGCCATACTGGGCGGCCGCATGCACCTGGAACCGAATCCCGCTCCGGGCGGTCACCTTCGCGACGCGGGGCTCGACGTGCGGCCGGGGCGTGCTGCTCACCGCGCGGGCCGGCTCCTGCAGTGGCTGCAACTCCACCTCGATGATCGCGGTGGGTCACCGCCTGCCGGCCAGCTCGTGGTGAGCTGGGCCGATGATGCCCAGACCGACGGCCGTCTGGAGCATCTCGAGTGCACGCCTTCGGTCCCCGAGACCGCCGCTGGTAGTCGCTGGGATCCGTGCTGCGGCCGATGCTGGCGCGTCGCGGATCGAGCATCGGTTCGATCACCGTGATCCCGGCTGGGTCGGGCTGCCATGGACCTACGAGGCTGGCGCCATGCGCCTGGATGCTGCCGACGTCCCATGACTGATCAGCGCTGGCTTCCCTCGGTCGAGTGGCACTCCGCCCAGGCACCGCCGTCCCGTGCCGGCGTTGCGTTGTGGGCGGATCTACGCCTTACGGTGGGCGGAGGTCGCCGAGATCCTTGGCGACGTTGACGGGAGGCGAGTCGTGCGACGTCTGGCGGGGGAGCCACCGGAGAACTGTGGCCAGTGTGGTGGGGAGGCGTTCCGTCCCGCGACGCATCGCGAGCAGTTCGCGCGGTGGTTCGTCAACGGCGCCGGAGCCAGCACGGCGTGGTATTGCAGCAACTGCAGCGCATCGTGGTCAGGCGGTTCGAGCTACGCCGTGCTGTCGGCCGCGTCAGTCGCTGGTTGGCGTCGACGGGTGCGGCTTCCCGGCGAGGTGCTGGCGGGCCTTCGTCGTGCCCGCACCTGGCATCCGATGCCGCTCTTCTACGCCGCCGTGGGCGCGGTCGCGCTGGTGCCCGCAGTCGCGCTCGCGGCCCTCATCCGCCTGCCCTGGTGGCCGACCCTGGTCGGTGTGCCCGTTGCTGCCATGACCGGCGTGTTCGTCTGGTCGATGGCCACCGCCCGTGGAAGCGGGCGACGTGAGGTGCGGTGGCGCCTCGCGCCGCAGCGCGCGTGGCGTGAGGAGCTGGACGAGGAACTCGCCGGCTTGCGGGCACAGATCGACGGCTTTGTGGTGCTCGTGCCAGGCGGCTGGTCAGGGGCGCTTTCGCTCGAGGGAGCCAGCTGGTCGGTGCCCCCACGAGGCCCACGTGTGCTGTCGGAGATCATGACGGTGGCGGACCATGGCGACCCGCAGCTGGACCCGGACCGACACACGCCCGGGTGGCGGCCGACCGCCCCGCGTGTGGAGGTCCGCTGTACCCGGGACGAGTGGGGGATCCCCACGGACCAAGCCGTCAACGAGTTCCTGGGTCGTGCCCTGTCCGTGTCCCCGATCGACCTCGATGGTGTCGATCAGGCTGATCGGGCCGAGGTGGAACGCCGGATGCTCGATGCCCACCGAGATCACGAACGACGGTGGCGCCAGTGGCAGACGGAGCTGGCCGACCGCTGGCGCGACGGCAGCGTGCAGGTCGATGGCTCGGCGACCCCCGCCCGGCTGCTGACCCATCCCGACACCGACGTCGGCGTCGCCGTCTTCGTCCACCGGGGTCAGCACCTCGTCGCGATCGTGACGGGCTTCGATCTCGACAGTCTGCAGCTGACCGAGGTTGCCGACCCGACTCCACTCATCGAGGAGTTCGAGCGCCGACGACTCTGCACGTTCACGTAGTCGAGCGGCCTGCCTCCACGATCGGCAGGATCGCTCTCACGCGGCGGGGTCGGGGAGCCAGCCGAGCATGGTGTAGAGCTTGGCGGTGGGGACGAGGAGCCGTCGGCCGATGCGGATGGTGGGGATCTCGCCGCGGGCGACGGCGCGGTAGGCGGCAGAGCGGCTGATGCCGAGCAGCTCGGCTGCCTCGGGGATGGTCATCGTGGCGGGCATGGCGGTCAGGTCGGCGATGATTGTTGCGGTCATGATGGGGCTCCTGGGGTGTCGGTGTCGCGAGAAGTAGTCCCCTCGCGGAGAGCGCGTTGTGACATCCCGTGCGGTGCTCGCCCGGCCTGCCCAGTTGCCGCTCCTACGAAGGACTCCCCCTCCAGACCCCGGCTCTGTGACATCGCTGCGCGTAGCGCACAGCCACCAGATCGATGTGGCAGCCGTGGAACGAGGCACCGTCCGACACCCTCCGAGACGTCCAGACACGACCCGAAACGGCAGACACGGATTCTGCCGAATCTGACCGCTAGGATGCCGTCCACGGCCGTTTCTGACCCTCGACATGAGCCAGTCAGGGTCGCATCCTCCCGACCATGGGAAGCGAACACAGACTGGCACTGGGTCAGTGCAACGGCTCGGCCGGGCGTTGCTGAACATCGGGCGGATGGCTCCGGGGCGGGCGGACTACTACCTCACCGCCGTCGCCCGCGGTGACGACGGGGTCGAGGGCTACTACCTCGCCCGCGGCGAGGAACCAGGCCGGTGGCTCGGCACCGGTGCCGAGCAGCTGGGTCTGGCCGGAGAGGTCACCGCCGAGCAGCTGCGGGCTGTGCTCGCCGGCCGCGACCCGTCGACGGGAGAGCAGCTGGCAGGGCATCCGGCCAGGAAGGTGCCGGGATTCGACCACACGTTCCGGGCGCCGAAGTCCGTGTCGCTGCTGTGGGCGCTGGGTGACCGCGACATCGCTGGGCAGGTGGTCGCCGCGCATGACGCGGCGGTCGACGCCGCGCTCGGCTACCTGCAACGGTCGGCGGGGTTCACCCGCCGTGGGTCGGGTGGGGTCGAGTCGGTGCCGGTGGACGGGTTCGTCGCGGCCGCGTTCCGGCATCGCAAGTCACGGGCGGACGATCCGTTGCTGCACACCCACGTGCTGGTCGCCAACCTCGGCCGCACCTGCGATGACGGGATCTGGCGGACGCTGGATTCGCGGAAGCTGTTCGCGCATGCGAAGACCGCCGGGGTGCTCTACCAGGCGCAGCTCCGGTTTGAGCTGACCCGCCGGCTCGGGGTCGGCTGGCAGCCGGTGGTCAACGGGGTCGCGGACATCGACGGGGTCGACCGGCAGCTGGTCGAGACATTCTCCCGCCGGCGCGCCCAGATCGTCGAGCTGATGGCGGCGCGGGGCGAGACCTCGGCTGCGGCGGCGCAGACCGCGACGCTCGCGACCCGGCAGGCCAAGGGCGAACGGTCGTCGGAGCCGGAGCTACGCGACGGCTGGCTCCGCCGCGCCTGCCAGGTCGGGGTCCGGCCCGGCTGGCATGAGCAGCTGCTCGACCGGACCTCGTGGGAGCGGCCCGAGCTCGCCCCGTTGTGGCAGCGGCTGATCGTCGAGGAAGACTTGACCGAGACGACCTCAAGCTTCGGCCGCCGCGAGCTGTTGCAGCAGCTCGCCAGCCGTCTCCCGCATGGCGCGCCGGTCGAGTACGTCGAGCAGGCCGCCGACGCGTTCCTGACCCACGACACCGATCTACTCGTTCAGCTTGGCCCGACCCGCGAGCAGCTGACCGGTGTGGACGCAATCCGCCGGACCGATGGGCGGGTCGTGCCGGCCGGCGCCGACGAACGCCGCTACACGACCCGGGGGCTGCTGCTGACCGAACAGCGGGCCATCACCCGCGCCCTCGAACGACACGGCGGCGCCGTCGCCGACGCCGACGAACGCCACCGCGACCTCGCCGTCCGCCGCCGCACCCTCTCGGTCGAGCAAACGGAGATGGTCCGGCGGCTCACCAACTCCGGAGCGGGCGTGGAGGTGGTGGTGGGCAAGGCCGGGACCGGCAAGACTTACGCGCTCGATGCCGCCCGCGACGCATGGCAAGCCTCCGGTATCCAGGTCACCGGCGTCGCCCTCGCCGCCCGCGCCGCACTCGAACTCGAAGCCTCCGCCGGCATCCGATCGACCACACTCGCGCGCCTGCTCGGGCAACTCGACGACCACCGGCACGGCTCACCGCTTGAACCCGGGTCGGTGCTGGTGGTCGACGAAGCCGGGATGATCGGCACCCGCCAGCTCGCCCGCCTCCTCGACCACGCCGAACAGCAGTCCGTGAAGGTCGTGCTCGTCGGCGACCCCCACCAACTGCCCGAGATCGACGCCGGCGGACTGTTCCGCGCCCTCACCACCAGGCTCCCCGCGATCGAACTCAGCGACAACCGGCGGCAACAGCACACATGGGAACAGGCCGCGCTCGACGAGCTCCGCCACGGTGACCCTGACGCTGCTCTCGCCGTCTACCGCCAGCACGGCCGGATCCGCACCGCCGACACGGCCGAGCAGGTCCGGGCAAACCTCGTCGACGACTGGTGGACGACCGCAAAGGACGACCTGTCCGGCTCGATCATGATCGCCCTCCGACGGTCGGATGTCGCCGACCTCAACCACCGTGCCCGCGCCGCCATGCTGACCGCCGGACGACTCACCGGCCCTGCTCTGCACGCCGGCGAGCACGAGCTACGAGCCGGGGACCGGATCGTGTGCCTGCGCAACGCGGCGAAGCTCGGCCTGGTCAACGGCACCCGCGCCACCATCACCCGCATCGACCCTGCAACGCGGACGATCGAGGCGGTCAACGACCGGGGCGTGCAGCTGAGCCTGCCGGCCGGCTACCTCGACGCCGGATACGTCACGCACGGCTACGCCATCACCGGGCACAAGGCCCAAGGGCTGACCTGCGATCACACCTACACGCTCGGGACGGAGACGCTCTATCGCGAATGGGGGTACGTCGCGATGTCCCGCGGACGGATCACCAACCAGCTCTACCACGGACCAGCCGGCGACCACGACGAGGCGCTGCACCACCACGTCCACCACGCCGACACGCCGGACCTCACCAGCCGGCTGCGACGCAGCCGCGCGCAGCCACCCATCACCCCCGAGGTCGCGCAGCTCGCTTCGAGGTGGCGGACCAACCTGCGGTGGCTCGCCTCGAAAGCCGTCCAGCAGCAGCCCCACCTGCTGGCCGAACACCACCGCACCGCTCAGGAGCGGACGGCGGTCGGCCGGCGGATCGACACGCTCGAACGTCAACAGGCCCGCACCGTCGGGCCCGCCATCCGCCGAGGGGCCCGCACCCGACGCGCCGCGCTCGCTGCCGAGCTCGACC
>SLLJ01000155.1 GCA_007134165.1 Nitriliruptoraceae bacterium
ACGTCGTCGTAGCTGGTGGTGTAGGTGACCAGCCCCTTGAGGAAGGTTGCCTTGCCCGGCTTGAGCCGGCCCTTGGCCACCCGCTTGTCGAGCGCCTCCTCGATGTGCGCCCGGCAGCGCTCGAGCACCCCTTCGTCGATGTCCTTCATCACCAGCGGCACCTCGAGGCGCTGCAGGTGCAGCGCGCCGAGCTGGGCGCCCATCAACCCGGCCCCGATGATGGCGACCTTGGTGACCTTGCGTGGCTCGGCATCGGGCTTCCAGGGCTGCTTGCGCACCCGGCTCTGCACGAGGTCGAAGCTGTACGCCGCCGCCTGGGCCTGACGGGCGGGCAGCAACTCGGCCAGCGCTTCGTGCTCGCGGCGGCGGCCCTCCTCGAGGTCCCCGCCGCGGGCGGCGAACTCGATCAGCTCGAGCGCGAGGTAGGGCGCCCGGGTGGCGCCGTTGGTCTTGCCGTCCGCCATCGCCCGGCCGTTGGCCAGTGCCTCGTCGAGCCCGGCGGCGGGGTCGACATCGCGCTCGATGGTCTCCTCGCCGGAGATCAGCCGCTCGAGCAGCGCGAGCGAGTCGTCGAGGAACGAGGCCGAGTCGAGGTAGCGGTCCGCGTACCCGCGCTCGAAGGCCTCCCGGGGCGACATGACCTTGCTGTTGTTGAGCGGGTTGATGACCAGGGTCTCCACCGCGTTGGCCGCCCCGACGATCCGAGGCGCGAGCTGGGTTCCGCCCCACGCCGGCAGGATCGAGAGGAACACCTCCGGGAAGGCGACCACCTGCGCACCCGACGAGATCGTGCGCACGTCGCAGTGCAACGCGATCTCGACACCGCCGCCCATGCAGGCACCGTTGATCGCCGCCAGGGTCGGGAACGGCAGCGCCATCAACCGCGCGAAGGCGTCATGGCCGGCCTTGCCGGCCGCCCGCGCCCGATCGGCGTCCATGCCGGCGAAGGCCTTGAGGTCGGCGCCGACCGCGAAGATGAAGTGCTTACCGGTCAGCATGAGCCCGGCGAGATCCTCCGCCGCTTCGAGCTCATCCAGCGCGGCGCCGAGCGAGGCCAGCGCCTCGGTGCCAAAGGTGTTGGGCTTGGTGTGGTCCTCGCCGTTGTCCATCGTCATGATGGCGAGGCGGCCGACCGGACGGTCGGCGTAGGTCAGCTTGAACTGGGTGTGACTCACCGCTGGTGCTCCTTGCCCGCTGCAGGGGCGCTCGTGGTCGAGGTGGTGCGGGTCGGCGTCACACGCGCTCCCACAGGGCGGCCGCGCCCATGCCCAACCCGATGCACATCGTGGTGATGCCACGCTGCGCATCGGGGTTGCGCTCGAAGTAGGTGGCGACCTGCATCGCGAGCCGTGCGCCGGAGAAGGCCAGCGGGTGGCCCAGGGCGATTGCGCCGCCGTAGGGGTTGACCTTGTCGCTGCCGACCGGCAGGTCGAAGTGGTCGAGGAAGGCCACGCACTGCACGGCGAACGCCTCGTTCATGTCGATGACGTCGATGTCGTCCATGCTCAGCCCGGCGCGATCGAGCAGTTTGTCGGTGGCGGGGACGGGGCCGTAGCCCATGGTCTCGGGCTCGACGCCGACGAAGGTGTAGTCGACCAGCCGCATGCGGGGGGTGAGCCCGTACTCCTCGACCGCGGCCTTGGAGGCCAGCAGCACCCCGCCAGCGCCGTCGTTGAGGCCGGCGGCGTTGCCGGCGGTGACATACCCGCCCGTCCGGAACGGTGAGCGCAGCCCCGACAGCGACTCCAGAGTGGTGCCCGGCCGGGGGTGCTCGTCGGTGTCAACGACCCGCCAGCCGGCCTCGGAGAACACGGTCATCGGCACCACGTGGGTGTCGAACACCCCGTTGGCCTGGGCCTTGGCGGTGCGCTCCTGGCTGATCAGGGCGAACTCGTCGCAGCGCTCGCGGGTGACCTCGGGATGGTCGTCGTGGAGATTCTCGGCGGTGTTGCCCATCACCAGCGCCGTGGGATCGACGAGCTTGTCGCTCAGGAAGCGCGGGTTGGGGTCGACCTCGGCGCCCATCGGGTGGCCACCCATGTGCTCGACGCCGCCGGCGAGCACCAGGTCCTGGGCTCCCACGCGGATCGCGTTGGCGGCGTTGACGATGGAGGTCAGCGCACCGGCGCACATCCGGTCGAGCGCATAGCCCGGCACGGTCTTGCCGAGTCCCGCGAGGATCGCCAGCGAGCGGCCGAGCGTCAGGCCCTGGTCGCCGACCTGTGCGGTCGCGGCCCAGACCACGTCGTCGATGCGGTCGGGTGGGACGCTGGGGTTGCGCTCGAGCAGCGCGCGGATGCTGCGCACGGCGAGGTCGTCGGCTCGAGTCTTGGCGTAGTAGCCATCGGGGCGGGCGCGACCGATGGGAACACGCACCCCGTCGATGTAGAAGGCGTCGGCGGTCACCGCGGGATCCTGTCTGCCGGGGAACGGTGGTTGCCGCCACCGTACTCCAACCTTGAGCGTGCGCTCCAAATCGGTGGCGGTTGGCAGAGCCACACCCCGCAGGCGCCGCTCACGCATCTCACAGGCGACGCTCAGCCGCTCCCGGCCTCGCTCGTCAGCCGCGCCTCGACGGCCTGCTCGGCCTCGTCGAGCGCGAGCTGCGCGTCCTCCCAGGCCGTGAGCAGCTCCCCAGCCCGGTCCTTGGCCTCGGCGTGCCGGGCGACCAGTTGCTTGACGCGCGGCCCGTCGGCGTACACCTCGGGATCGGCCAGCGTGCGGGTCAGCTCGGCGACCTCGCCCTCCACCACGCCGAGCTCACGTTCGAGCCTGTCGACCCGTTGGCGCAGCTCGCGGGTCGCGCGGTAGCGGGCGTTGCGCGCCTCGGCCTCCCGGCGCTTGTCACGGCCCCCTCCCCCCGGACCCGAACCAGCGGCCGCCACCGGGCGGTGCGGTGCGGGGGTCCGCGCTGCGGCGGGGGCCACCGCCTGAGGTGCCTGGCGCTCACGCCGCCAGCCCAGCTCCTCGAAGCTGCCGTCGAACCAGCGCGCCGCTCCCCCGCCGACCTCGATGATCGCGTCCGCCGCGCCGCGGATCACGTGCCGGTCGTGGGTGATCAGCACGACCGTGCCGGGGTAGGCCAGCAGCGCGTCCTCGAGCACGTCGCGGCTGGCGAGGTCGAGGTGGTTGGTCGGCTCGTCGAGCAGCAGCAGGTTGACCGGTGAGGCCATCGCCTTGGCCAGCCCGAGTCGGGTGCGCTCACCCCCGGACAGCACGCCGACCCGGCGGTCGGCCAGCTCGCCGGGGAACCCGAAGGCGCCGAGCATCGAGCGGTGGTTGCGGGTGCGGTGCCGGTCGTCCAGCGCGGTGCGGAACTCCTCGAGCACGCTGCGCTCGGGGTCGAGCACCTCGGCCTGGTGCTGGTCGACGACCGCCACCTCGACGTTGTTGCCCAGCGTCACCGTGCCGACATCCGGTTGCAGGCGGCCGTCGAGCAGCTTGAGCAGCGTGGTCTTGCCCGAACCGTTGGCCCCGAGCAGCGCGACCTTGCGGCCCCGCTCGATGGCCAGGTCCACCCCTTCGAGCACGACGTGCTCGCCGTAGGCCACCCGCACGCCGGTGAGCTCGGCCACGACCCGCCCGGAGCGCGGCGGGTCGGGGAACGCGAAGCGGGCCACGAGCCGGCGGTGGTCGGGCACCTCGATGCGCTCAACGCGATCGAGCGCTTTGATCCGCGACTGCACCTGCTTGGCCTTGGTGGCCTTGTAGCGGAAGCGCTCCACGAAGCGTTCGACCTCCGCGAGCTGCCGGTCCTGCTGGGCCCGGGCCGCGCGCAGGGCCACCAGCCGCTCCTCACGCTGCGCCACGAACGCCGCGAACCCGCCCTCCTCGGCGGCCATCGTGCCCGAGCGCACCTCGTAGGTGGTGGCGGTACCCGCGGCCAACTCCACGATGGTGTCGGCCAGCCCGTCGATGAAGTCGCGGTCGTGGCTGACGAACAGCAGTGCGCCGGGCAGATCGGCCAGCGTGGACTCCAGCCAGGCGATGGTGTCGAGGTCGAGGTGGTTGGTGGGCTCGTCGAGCACCAGCAGGTCGGGCTTGGACAGCAGCAGCCGGGCGAGCGCGACCCGCACCCGCCAGCCCCCGGACAGCTCGCGGATGGGACGCTCGGCGTCGCCGGGCGCGAACCCGAGCCCCGCCAGCACCCGGTGGGCCTCGGTCTCGATGGCGTAGCCGCCGAGCTGCTCGAAGCGGTCCTGCGCAGTCGCGTACGCGGTCAGCAGCGGCGCCTGCTCGTCGGCGGGAGCGACCTCGAGGCGGCGTTCGAGCTCCCGAAGCTCGGTCTCGAGGGCCAGGATGTGTGCCGCCCCGTCGAGCACGTGTGCGAGCACGGTGCGCTGTGGCCCGGTGTCGTCGACGACGTCCTGAGGCAGCCAGCCGATCCGGGTGCCGCGCGGTCGGCTGACGGTGCCCGTGTCGGGGTCGCGCTCACCGACCACCACCTGCAGCAGGGTGGTCTTGCCGATGCCGTTGCCGCCCACCAGCGCGACCCGCCGCCCGGCGGGAAGGCGCAGGTCGACGTCCTCGAACAGCGGCTGGGCGCCCAACGTGACGCTGACGCCCGACAGGCTGATCACCGACGACCTCGCAGCGGGACGGGGGTTGAGGGACAGGAACGCAGGGGCTCGGGAAGCAACGCAGGGGCTCGGGAAGCAACGCAGGGGCTCGGGCGGGGCTCGGGCCGGGGGCTGCCCACCGCTGCCTACCGTCGTCGTAGCAGGGTACGTCGGGCGAAGGCGGGCAGCTCCACGCCCAGATCGGGCCGCCGGCGGCCCACCTCGGCCATCAGCACCTCGACGCCGACCAGCCGCCAGCTCAGGGCCAGCGACCCGCCGGGGTGCTCGAGCAGGACCGCCATGCGGGCATGGACCCAGCGCACCGAGATCAAATCGTCGACGTCGAGGTGGCGCCGCCGCCGCAGGGGGGCCCGCGCGATGATCGTGCCCGACGGGGTGAGCCGGGCCTCGTGCACGACGCGTCCGAGCAGCGCGATCAGCACCACCGCGACCACGGTGCCAACGACGGTGTCGGTCGCGACCTCGCCGCGGCGCAGCGAACTGACGATCGCGGCGACCAACGCGCCGAGCACGACCAGCACCTCAGCGGCGTACACCACCTGCAGGCGGGGCAGTCTGGCGACCACCTCGTCGCGCTCCCCCACGCTGGCCTCCTGAGGATCTCTGAGGACGGACTCGATCCACCTCCACCGTAACGACCCGGCGCGATCACGTCGCCTGACCGTTCGCCGTCCGCGCCGCCCTACCCTGCCCCCATGCATCTGGTGTCCGTCGACAAGGTCGCGGCGTCCGTCGACGGACGCACGCTGTTCTCCGACGTGTCCTTCGGGGTGACCTCCGAGGACCGGGTCGGGGTGGTCGGCCCCAACGGCTCGGGCAAGACCACGCTGCTGCGCATCGTCGCCGGTGAACGAGCGCCCGACGGCGGCCGGGTGGTGCCCCGCCGCGGACTCCGGGTGGGCTGGCTGCCGCAGGACCCGGCGCTGCCCGACTCGCCTGCGGTCGAGGTGGTCGCCGCGGCCGACCCGACCGTCGAACCCCACGAGGCCGAGCGCCTGCTCGCGCACCTGGGCATCGACCCGGGCCACCGTGTCGGGGCGATGTCCGGCGGTCAGCGGCGACGGGTGTCCCTGGCCCGCACGCTGCTGCCCCCCAGCGACCTGCTGGTGCTCGACGAGCCCACCAACCACCTCGACGTCGACACCGTCGACTGGCTCGAAGGCGAACTGCAGCGACGCACGGGCGGGCTGCTGGTCGTCACCCACGATCGTTACGTGCTCGAGCGGGTCGCCAACCGCATGCTCGACCTCGACGTCCCGGACCCGGGCCGGCCTGCCGAGGGCCGGCGGGTGCGCTGGCACGACGGGTCCTACTCCAGCCTGCTCGAGGCACGGGCGCAGCGTGCATCGCAGCGCGAGCGGCTGACGCTGCGCTCACGCAACCTGTTGCGCAAGGAGGTCGCCTGGCTGCGTCGCGGCCCGAAGGCCCGCACCTCCAAGCCCCGCTTCCGCCTCGAGCAGGTCGAGGTGCTGCGCAGCGCCGCCGCCGGCGACCCCGAGGCCCGTCCCCTCGAGCTCGGCACCGGCCGCACGCGGCTGGGCAACGACGTGCTCGACCTCGAGGCGGTGCGGGTGGTGCGCGGGGGTCTGGCGGTCCTCGACGGGGTCGATGCGTCGATCGGACCGGGCGAGCGGGTGGCGGTGGTCGGACCCAACGGCGCGGGCAAGACCACGCTGCTGCACGTGCTGGCCGGCCGGCTCGCCCCCGACTCCGGGCAGGTGCGGCGCGGGGTGACCGTGCAGCTCGGGCTCTACGAGCAGGAATCGATCGTCGCACCGTCGGACACCACGGTGCTCGACACCCTGCTCGCGGTCGCCGCCCACATCCCGCTGGCGAACGGCGAGACGCTTCCGGCCCACCGGCTCGCGGAGCGCTTCGGCTTCGAGGTGGCCGGGCAGCGCACCCCGGTGGCGCTGCTCTCCGGTGGTGAGCGGCGGCGCCTGGCGCTGCTGCACGTGCTGCTCGCCGCACCCAACGTGCTGCTGCTCGACGAGCCGACCAACGACCTCGACCTCGACACGCTCAGCCTGCTCGAGGACCACCTCGACGGCTTTGGCGGCACGCTGGTGGTCGCCTCCCACGACCGTTTCCTGCTCGACCGGCTCACCGACCGCACGCTGGCGGTGCGGGGCGGCACGGTGAACGAGCACCTCGACGTCGCGGCGGCACGCGCCGCCCATCGACCCAGCGTCCCGACCGGTTCCGGCACGTCGCGGATCACCGGACCGTCCGCCGACCGGGCACGCAGCGCCAGCGATCGCCAGGCGGACCGCCGCCGGGCGCGGTCGCTCGAGGCCCGCGTGGATCGCCTCACCGCACGCCGCGAGGAGCTCTCGCAGGCGATGGCCGCAGCCGCCACCGACCACGCCCGTCTGCTCGAACTGCAGGCCGAGTTGCGCGCCGTCGACGCCGAGCTGTCCGAGGCCGAGGACCAGTGGCTGGCGCTGACCGTGGACTGACGCCGGGTCAAGTACCCGCCGGCGCGGGCCGATGGACCCGGTGAGGGAACAGGCAAACGGCACGACGCGAGCGCACCGTCCTCCGGTACGGTCGCCGGCACCGAGCGTTCTCTCTCGACACCCGATGCGATCAACGAGGCGAAGCGTGGCTGTGCAACGCGTAGCGGATCGGGCGGGTCTGGGTGACCTGCTCGACCGCGCGGCCGGACGCGGGTATGTCCTGCTGACCGAGATCCACGACCTGCACGACCCGCTCCAGGACCCGGCGACCTGGCCCGAGGAGGTCGCCGAGACCGCCCGCGAAGCCGGGATCGAGGTCGTGGACGACCTGGCGACCGACGCCCAGCCCGACCCCAACGCGTCCATGCCCTCGTCCACCGACGGCGTGCGCCAGTACCTCAACGCCATCGGGCGGGTGCCCCTGCTGACCGCGGAAGGCGAGGTCGACCTCGCCAAGCGGTATCAGGCCGGGCTCGGCGCCCGTCGATCACTGTCGAATCCGGGCCTTCCCCCGGCGACCCGACGCCGACTGCAGCGCGTGATCCTGGAGGGCGACCGTGCCCAGGAACTGCTGGTCACCGCCAACCTGCGCCTGGTGGTGTCCATCGCGCGCCGCTACCTCGGCCGCGGCCTGTCGCTGCTCGAGCTGGTCCAGGAAGGCAACCTCGGCCTGATGCGTGGGGTCGAGAAGTTCGACCACACCAAGGGCTACAAGTTCTCGACCTACGCGACCTGGTGGATCCGTCAGGCACTGACCCGCGGCACCGCCAACAAGGCCCGTTCGGTGCGCCTGCCGGTGCACGTGCACGAGCTGGTGGCCAAGATCCGCCGGGTCGAGTTCGAACTGCTGCAGGTGCTCGGCCGTGACCCGACCGACCAAGAGGTCGCCGAGACGCTCGGGCTCACCGAGGAGCGGCTGCACGAGCTGCGCCTCGCCGGTCGCGAGATCACCTCGCTGGACCGCACCGTCGGCGAGGACGGCGACACTACCCTCGGCGAGCTGGTGCCCGACGACGACGTCGACGACCCCGAGGCGGTCGCCACCGCGGCGGTGTCGCGTCACGAGGTCATCATTGCGCTCGACCGGCTCCACGAGCGCGAACGTGGGGTGCTCGAACTGCGCTATGGCCTGTGCGGCAACGAGCCGCGCACCTTGGAAGAGATCGGCGAGTTGTACGGCGTCACCCGCGAGCGCATCCGGCAGATCGAGAAGAAGACGCTGGCCAAGCTGCGCCACCCGTCCTACTCCCACCGGCTGGGCGAGTTCCCGGCCGAGCCGATCACCACCGAGACCGCCAACGGCAGCGCAGCCATCTGGGACGGGGAAGCCTGAGCCGGGTCCTGTCGTCGGGAACTTCAGTTCCGGCGCCGATGGACGACGGGGCATTTGGACGTCACCTCCGACGTCCGTCCGGTCTGCTCTCGTGCCCGGAGGTGCGCCATCCGGCCCCTCGCGCTGCGACATCGCACCGCCCCGACGGTCGTTCTCGTGCTCGCCGTGGCGCTGATCGTGCTGCCCTCGAGCAGCGGCCGCGCCCAGCCCGACGACCCGTCCGACAAGCCGGACGCCTTCGTCGAGTCGTCCGAGGCACCCGCCCCATCATCGGCCGGGACGCCCGATCCGCCGCCACGCGAGCCACGCGAACCAGCACCCGGTCCGCCGCCCGGCTCACCCGGCCCACCCGGTCCGCCACCCGGCCCACCCGAGCCGCCACCGCACCTCTCCCCGACGAGCCTCTCCCCACCGCAGGTGCGGCCGGCAGCGCGCAGCGCCGGACGGCCCGGCCTGCTGCCAGTGACGCTGACCAGCGCCCAGCCGTCGACCTCCGCCCCCGAGACTGAAGACCGGGCCCGCGCCTGGGAGGAGCTGCTGCAGGCCGAACGCGACCTGACCGGTCTGCGCACCGCCGTACGCCGCGCCGCCGGGGAACTGGACGACCTCGACGAACGGCTGATGGGTGCCGAGGCAGCGTTCGACGAGGTCCGCGCCGAACTCGAGGACGCCGAAGCCCGGCTGGCTGCCGCTGAGCAGACTCAACGTGCAACCAGTGCGCAGCTCGAGACGCTCAACCTGCGTCTGGCCGACAACGTCGAGGCGTTCCGTGGTCACCGTTCACGGCAGCAGGAACGGGCGATCTCGGCCTTCAAGTACGGCCGGGGCCCCACCGGTGACGTGTTGATCCGCGGCGTCTCCGCGGCCAGCGACTGGCACGAGGTGGCGATCACGATCGAGACCGTCTCGCGGATGGTCGAGGAGGACCGCGCCCTGGCCGACGACGCGGCGGTCGTCACCCGCGACACCGCCGCGCTCGAGGCCGAGATGGCCGCCCTGCGCCAGCAGGCCGTGGACGCCGCCAAGCAGGCTGCCGACGAACAACAGGTCATCGAGGCGCTCGTCGCCCGCCAGGCCACGCTGGTGGCCGAGGTCGCCACCGAACGCGCCGACCGGGCGGGGCTGCTGCTCGCCCTCGAAGCGGATGTCGAAGTCCGCGAGGCGCTCGTCACCGAACTCGAGGGGACCGTCGCCGAACTCGACAAGGCCATCGCCGAGGCCAACCAGGCCGCCCCCGAGGTCGACCACGCCGCCCAGCCGTGGGTGACCCCGGTCCGACCGGGCCAGCAGGCGTCGGGTTCCGTTCCGACCTGGGCCGGCCAGCTGCCCCCCGCCGGGCGCACGTGGGCCGCCTCGATCGATGCGATCGCTGCGCGCCACGGCCTCGACGGCCGGCTGATGGCGGCCCTGGTCTGGACCGAGTCCGCCTTCAATCCGCAGGCGGTGTCCCACGCCGGAGCGATCGGGCTGGCGCAGCTGATGCCAGGGACCGCCCGTGGCCTCGGGGTCGACCCCTACGACCCGATCGCCAACCTCGAAGGCGGCACCCGCTATCTGCGCGACCAGATCCAACGCTTCGGGCGCGTGGACCTCGGGCTGGCCGCCTACAACGCCGGACCGACCCGGGTCGCCCGGCTTGGGCGGATACCCAACATCGTCGAGACCCAGCTGTACGTTGTCCGGGTGCTCGAGCGCTACCAGTTGCTGCTCGACGCCTGAGCCAGCTGGAAGGGTTCGCTGTTGCGCCCACTGTCCCGCCCGACCGTGGTCGGGGGCATCGTGGTGGGGATCCTGGCGGTGTCCACCGCGGCCGTGCTGGCCCGCCTGGCGATGGGCGAGCAGCCGGGCGTGACCACCGCCACGGCCGGATCCGCGCCCGCCCTGGCGATCGCGCTGTGGCGCACCACCCTCGGTGCTGGCGCGCTGGCTCCCTTCGGGTGGCGGGCCGCACGGCGCGACGCGGTCCGGCTGGGAGCTGCGCAGCACCGGCGCCTGGCCGCCTCAGGACTCGCCCTGGCCCTGCACTTCGCGCTGTTCCAGGGGGCGATCGCGCTGACCACCGTGGCCTCCGCGGTCACGCTGGCGACGATGTCCCCCCTGTTCGTCGCACTCGGCGGTCGTTGGCTGCTCGGCGAGTCGACCGCCCGGCGGACCTGGGTCGGCATGAGCCTGACGATCCTCGGGGCGCTGGTGATCGGTGCCGCCGATCTCCGCGCCGCCGACCTCGGAACCACCGCGCTGATCGGCGATGCGATGGCGCTGGGCAGCGCGGTCGCGGTCACCGGCTACCTGCTGATCGGGCGGGTGGCGCGGCGCAGTGTGCCGGCGACGACCTACTCCAGCATCGTCTACAGCTGGGCGGCGCTGGCGCTGCTGCCGGTGTGCCTGGCGACCGGTACGCCCCTGACCGGGTTCACGACCGGGACGTGGCTGGCGATCCTGGGCATCGTGGCCGGTCCGCAGCTGCTCGGCCACAGCGTGTTCAACGCGCTGCTGTCCACGATCCCGGCCACACTGGTGTCGATCGTGGTGCTGGCCGAGCCGGTCGGCGCGGGGCTGCTCGCCTGGCTGGTGCTGGGTGAGTCTCCGGCTGGCTTCTACTTCCTCGGCGCGCCGTTCGTACTGCTCGGGGTGCTGATCGCCACCGCCGCCCGCGACGCCGCGCCACCCCGACCCACCGAGCCCTGACCGGCGCACCCGAGGCCAACGAACCGGGTGGGCTCACAGCAGCAGCGGCAGGCTCCGACGCTCCTCGGCGACCCCGACGATCGCGCCCAGCGCCCGCCCGTCGCGCGCGAAGCGCTCGGCGCGCTCGGCCACCGCCAGGGCCGGTTCGTCCGGATCGAGCTCGGCACCCTCGAGCACCAGCAGCATCGTGCCGGTCAGGCGCTTGGCGGCCTCCACCCAGTCCGGGTCCAGCCCGGCCCGCGGCGCGCG
>SLLJ01000150.1 GCA_007134165.1 Nitriliruptoraceae bacterium
AGCCCTCGCAATTCGCGCATCGTGGCGGCGATGGTGCCAGCCGCCGCGCACCAACAGCGTTCCGCGCCTCTCGGCGGTTGCTGCCGAGGGTTTCTGGGTCCTTGAGCCCAGGTGGGTGGCTGCAGGTTCCCGGCCACCGACGACTTGTGGTTGACCTGGCACACCGGCGGTGCCGTGCTTGCGTGGCGGGGCGCGGTGGCCGCGACCGGCAAACCGCTGGTATCGACCGCTGGCTGTGCTGAACGGCTGAACGAGTGGACTACGGTGACGCCCGACTATCGAGGAGTGCGACCAGCTGCACGCGACGTTCTCCTCGCCGGACGCCGTCAAGGACGAAGGAATCCGTCGTGCTGATCCTTGTGCTCCTCGCTGTCGGCATGGCCATCGGCTGGGCCGCCCAGCTCATCCTGGGAGCGTCACGGGCGACCGTCGACTGGACACTGGCGCTCGTCGCAGGGGTGCTCGGCTCGTTCGTCGGCGGGATGATCGGGTCGCTGCTCTCCGGGGACGGGCTCGACGTGCGACCCTCCGGAATCATCGGGTCGCTGGTCGGCGCGATCATCGTCGTGCTCGTCTGGCAGCGCGTGATCGCGCCGCGCCGGGCACGCCGCTGAGTCCCGCTCGGGCGAACCTGGCCAGACCCATCCTCTCTCCCCGCACCGCGGCCGTGTCCGTCGTTGCTGCCGCCGCGGTGAGCGGGCCTCCGAGCTGACGGGCAAGGTCGCGGAACGGGCCGGGCGCCCGGCTCGTCACCAGGTCGTCGCACGAACCGATGTGCAGCCTGGCGTCACGGCCGGGTGCTGCCGGCCACGTCCGTACGAGCGAGGACGCCTGGCACGTCGCCGACGATGGAGACGGCGGCGGCGGCCGACCACAGCGCGTCGGCGCATGATCCCGACCGGCTCGGTCGAGCGGATCCTGCGCAGCGTGGCCGGCGTTGGTCGCGCGCCCGCTCGGCGTGCTACGGACCGCCGGAGTCGCCCGAAGTCACGGTGATGTCGTGCGGCCGGGGTTGCTGGCAGACGATCCGAAACAGCACCGAGTCCTCGCAAGCCGACGTCGGTGCGCCAACCTCGCACGGTAGGGTCAAGACCTTGCCTCGGGTGAAGGGTCGTCGTGGACATCGAGTTCGTCGCGAGCTTCTCGCCGATCGTCGAGGACCTCGGCAGCGCTCGCAACTTCTACGCAGGGGTACTCGGCATCGACTTCGAAGGCGGCGAGGAGGACTCCGCGTTCACGGAACGCCTCGACGGCGTCAAGCACCTGGGTCTGTGGCCGTTGTCGGCGGCCGCCGAGGCGTGCTTCGGTACGCCGAGCTGGCCTGGCGATCTCCCTCGGCCGCAGGCGAGCATCGAGTTCGAGGTGGTCGACGTCTCGGCAGCTGCGGCGGAGCTCCTCGACGGGGGGCATCAGCTGCTGCATGGGCCGCGCACGGAGCCCTGGGGCCAGACGGTCGCTCGGCTTCTCAGTGCGGACGGGCTGCTGGTCGCGGTCTGTCACACGCCGCACCTGCGCGATGGCCGGAAGCTGACCGACATCGTTTGAGACCGACGACGGCTCGTTTCGGGGCGTCGCGACCGCGCAGGCTGTTCGCTCATCATCACGGTTCTCGGAGGGCGGTTCGAGGATGCGGGGCTGGTCGAGAACGGAACCCTGTGGCGCAACTCGCGCCTCGATGTCGACCGGAGCCTGCTGCGTGACGTCGGAGATCGCGGTGACGGAGCGGCGAGCACCTCCCGAAGGCAGGGTCACCGCGCCGAGGCTCTGCGCGAAGACGATCCGGCATGGGCGCGTGCATGATCACGGCGAAGCGCTGGCGGGGCACCTCAAACGGGCATGTCCGCTGGGTCTCGTCAGCCGTCAGTTCGTCGTTGGTGCGATCGGCGTGCCGCTTCCTCCCTTGGAGCTGCCGAGCTTGGTCACGTCGACGTCGGCGATCTCGTCGGTCAGGCCCTCGAAGCAACGCACGACCGCTGCCAGCGACGCACGACCGCTGCCAGTAACGCGGTCGCGGTGGGTGAAGGCGCCTTCTTCTGGCCGAACGAGTACCCGGCGAACCCGCGGTAGACGGACCGTGGGGTCACCGTCCCGTCCGGCGCCACGTCGTGGGCGACGAGGCACGCCACCAGTTCGGCCAGCGACCGGCGGTCGGCGTCGCAACCGTCCCTCCACAGGGCTGGGTAGTGGCCGAGCGTGTCGAGCGTCGCGTCGGCGCCATACCACAGCGGCGGCCACTTCACGGCCTTGAACCTCGACCCGTGACCGAACTGGTAGGGCAGGTGATCACCGCGGTTGCGCCACCCGTCCAACACGGTCCTGGCCGCCTCCAGCGGGTGTGGTGGCCGCTGCGAATCTGGGAGGCGTGAGAAGGCTCGAAGGGTTTCGAGCGTGACCTGCGGGCACACGTCGCGCTTGCGGCCGGGTCCGCGCCAGCGAACTCCAGCGCGGCTCGGGGTGCCCAGGTGCACGGCCGAAGGAGTGGAAGCGGCCGTCCTCATTCTGGTGCGCGTACAGCAGGTCCACCGCCTGGTCGACACGGTCGTCATCGCCGGCCCGCAGGCCCAGGTCCGCGACGAAGGCCAGGATGTTCGGCAGGTAGGCCGGGCTCTCGTGTCCCGACACGACCTCGTCGCGTCCCCATGTGGGCAGGGCATCCTCCAGGCTGGTGACCATCGGGCTCGCGACCGCCGCATCACGTGCGACACGCACCTCGGGATGGCCCTCGGCCAGGCCGTGCAACTCGGCGAGGGTCACCCACCGGGCCGGGGCTTCGTCGCAGAATCCTCGACCAAGTCCGCCCGCTGCGCGACGGGTGTGCGGGGACGGCGCCCAGCTGCGGGTCGCTGCACGAGCCGAGCGTTCGCGGAACGGTTCTCGACCCGCGCGGCAACTTCCGTGGGGTTCTGGGTGGCAGCGGCCCTCGGACCAGGCGCCGGCAATCACGGTTCTGGGTCAGCTCGAGCGGACGGGCAGGTCGCGACTCCCGTCCGAAAGACGATCGGGCTGTGCGTGACCGTCGGCGTGACGCGATCAGGGTGGGGCGACGAGCTACCCGCCGGTGGCGCCGTCCACGGACTCGCGCAGGAGGTCGGCATGGCCGTTGTGCCGGGCGTACTCCTCGATCATGTGGCACGGGACCGCTCGACCGCAGCGTGCCACAGCGTGCGCAGCGCGTCCGGCGTGTCGTGCGCGGCCGAGTTGAAGTCCCCGTCGTTGTCGGCATCCCAGTCGACGGTGTTCCACGGCGTCCCGAGGTCGCGGCCGTGCAGCCGCCAGGTGAACCAATGGTCCTCCACGAGGGCCATGTGCTTGAGCAGGCCACCGAGCGTCATCGTCGAGGGACCGAGGGTGGCCCGCAGCCCCTGGGCACCCAGTCCGTCGCACTTCCAGGCCAGCGTTGCGCGCTGGTGGTCGAGGAAGGCGCAGAGCATCGTGAGGTCATCGCCTACGAGCGGAGGTTCAGGGCGTCCGTGTTCATCCATGTCGGTCAGGGCACGCACCTCCGGTCCTCACCAGACCCATCGTGCGGGTCACCCCAGGTGCAGACAATGGGTCGCCGGTCGGTTGCTGCTCGGTGTGCTGACCGTTGGCTTCGAGCCGGCGCGTGTTCACGGCATTCCTGCACGGATGCCGGCGACCAACGGACTCGCGGGCCCGACGCGGCGCTCCCTCGGCAGCTCGTGGGTGCGGATCGTGGAACCGTTCCGGCGGTCGCGGCGTCCCACCGGGCGGTCGAGGTGAGGGGTCGTGATGCGCGGCTCGAAGGTCGTTGGCTGTGTGGTGTCGGTCGCGTTGGTCGCGACGGCGTGTGGCGGCGGGGGCGATGCGCCACGGCAGGATGCTGGCGGTGACGAGATCGCGGTCGAGTTGGCGGGCAGCCTGTCGCCTCACGAGGCGGCTGCTGCGGCTGAAGGGGTGAGCGCGTTCGGGTTCGACCTGCACCGTGCGGTCGCAGAACCGGGTGAGAACACGGTGACCTCGCCGCTGTCGGCCGCGGTGCTGCTGGCGATGGTGGCTGCCGGTGCCGGCGGGTCCACCGCCCAGGAGATGGTCGAGGTGCTTCGTCTCGAGGATGCCCGGGACACCCGCTACGCCGCGCTGCTGGCCGATCTCACCGGTCAGAGCGAGGTGACGTTGGGACTCGCGAACTCGTTGTGGGCGGCGCAGGGCTACCCGTTCGAGGACGACTACCTCACCTTCGTGCGCGACACGTTCGGGGCCACGCTCGATGAGGTGGACCTCGGCGCGCAGCAGACCGCGGACCGGATCGACGACTGGGTCGTCGAACGCACCGAGGGGCTGATCGAACAGATCACGGAGGACCTGGGCCTTCCGAACCCGCAGGCGGTGCTGGTGCTGCTCAACGCCGTGTACTTCCGCGGGACCTGGACGATCACGTTCGACGAAGCCGAGACGCGTGATGCGCCGTTCCGCCTTGCCGACGGCAGCCACATCGAGGTGCCGATGATGCACCGCACCGACCCGGAGCTTCAGACCGTGTCCGGTGAGGGGTTCACCATGATCCGGCTGCCCTACGGCGAGGATGAGCGGTTCGGGATGGAGGTGCTGCTGCCCGACGAGGACGTGGCGCTCGACGACCTGCTCTTCGACCTCGACTTCGACATCTGGCAGGAGACGGTCAGCCAACTGGCGCCCACGACGTTGTCGCAGCTGGGGTTGCCGCGCTTCGAGCTCGAGTGGGATGCGGAACTGAACGACGCGCTGCAAGAGCTCGGGATCGTCGCCGCGTTCGGTGGTGGGGACTTCACGCCGATGTCGTCGGCGAACCCGTGGCTGGACACGGTCGTGCAGAAGACCTACCTGCGCGTCGACGAGCAAGGCACCGAGGCCGCTGCCGTCACCGGCGGGGTCATGGTCGAGACCGCCGGTCCGCCGCCGCTGCTCGTGGACCGGCCGTTCGCGTTCACCGTCAGCGACCGTGAGACCGGAACGATCCTGTTCCTCGGCACCGTGCACGATCCGCGGTCCTGATCATCGCGTGGACCCGGCTGCCACGACACGAGGAGGCCGATGCGTTCCAAGCGCATGCGGCAGGCCGCAGGGGCGGTCCTCGTTGCTCCGGTCGGTGCCCTCGACCGCTCGAAGGACGCCGAACCCGTCACGGCTCTCGAGCGCGGCGCCGCCGACCCCATCGAACGAGCCACGAACCGGCACCACCCGAGCTGGAAACGCGGTGTCACCGTGGAGGTCGTCGGGGTTCCTGATGCCGTGGCCCCTGGGGTCGTGGCCGACGATGACGCCGATCGGCTGGACCCCGCGGCCCCCGTCCACGACGGCGACACCGGTGAGCCCGGCGACCACGCCGAGGAAGCGTCCGCCGGTCAGGCATCCGCGGTGCGTGCCGCGGCGGGTGCGCTTGCCGCCGCACTCGGGGTGTCGCCCGCTCGAGAGTCGGTCAGGGTGACGGGTGGTGGTTGGCCGGTCTCGAGTGCGAGGAGCCACGTTTTGCGGGCGAGCCCCCAGGCGTAGCCGCCGAGCGTCCCGTCAGCGGCGACGACCCGGTGGCAGGGCACGATGATCGACACCGGGTTGTTGCCGTTGGCCGTACCGACCGCACGTGAGGCGGTGGGCTGTCCGATCCGGGCGGCCAGCTCGCCGTAGCTGATGGTCTGGCCGTAGGCGATGGCGCGCAGCGCAGCCCACACCCGGCGTTGGAAGTCGGTGCCGTCGAGATCCAGGTCGAGATCGAACCGGGTCCGGACTCCGGCGAAGTACTCGTCGAGTTGGTCGCGGACGTGCGCGAACCCGCCGGGGTCAGCCAGCCAGTCTGGCTCGGGCGATGGGGCGCGGGCGTGGTCGGCGAGGAAGAGGCCGGACAGCCCTGCGTCCGTCCCGACAAGCAGGATGCGCCCGAGCGGGCTGTGGGTGTGGGCGTAGCGTGTGGGTGTGTTCATGCCGGTGAGCCTGCCGCCACGAGAGACGCGCTGCTGGCCGTATCCGGACAGGCTTCTCGCAGCCGTGATCATCGCCTCGGCACGACGGCAACGACCGGCAGGCGTGTCCGGATCCGGCCGGACAGCGTGTGCTTCGTCGGCTACAAGTGCGGCATGGACACCTACTCGGCCGTGGTCACGACCGGCATCTACTGCCGGCCGGGCTGTGCTGCGCGGCCGGATGCCCGCAATGTCCGCAGCTTCGAGCTGGCCGCCGCCGCGGAGGCGCAAGGATTCCGGGCGTGCCACCGATGCCGGCCATACCGGGCACCCACACCGGTGGTCCGGACGGACTGCGAGCTGGTGTGTCGGGCCGTCCAACTGATCGTCGCCGGCGGTCTGGACGGGCGCGGTGAGGGCGAGCTCGCCACCCGCCTCGGCGTCTCCGCCCGGCACCTGCGGCGGTTGTTCGCCGCCGAACTCGGCGTCACACCCGACGGGCTCGCGCGGTCACGTCGTGTCCACTTCGCACGCCGCCTGCTCGACGACACCGACCTGCCGGTGGCGGAGGTGGCCTACGCGTCGGGGTTCGGGAGCCTGCGTCAGTTCAACCGGGTGTGCCGCGAGGTCTTCCAGGCCACGCCGGTCGAGCTGCGGGCCCGCCGACGCCGCAGTGATCGGCTGGTCGCCGATGGTGGACTCGTCCTGCGGCTGCCGTTCGAGGGGCCGCTCGACTGGGACACGCTGCTGGCCTACCTGGCGGTGCGTGCCATCCCCGGCGTCGAACACGTGACCGACGACGGCGTCTACCGCCGCACCATCGTGGTCGAGGGCGATCCCGGGGTGATCGAACTGTGGCCGGGCGGTGACGACCACCTCCTGCTGCGGACCCACCTGCCCCACTGGGAGGGGTTGATCCACCTCGTCGACCGCGTCCGGCGCATCGCCGGCCTCGACGCCGACCTGGCAGGTCCCGTGCGCGACCTCGGTGCCGACCCGCAGGTCGGACCGCTGCTGGCCGCCTCGCCCGGGATCCGGCCGCCCGGCACCTGGAACGCCTTCGAGATCGGGGTCCGCGCCATCCTCGGGCAGCAGGTCACGGTGACCGGCGCGACCACGCTCGCCGGCCGCCTGGTCCAACGCTACGGGACCACCGTGGCTGGCCTCGACCCGCTCGGGCTGAGCCGGACCTTCCCGGCGCCGGGTGCCCTGGCCGACGCCGAGTTGGCCGACATCGGACTGCCGGGGGCACGGGCCGCAGCCATCCGCGCCTTCGCCCGGGCCGTCACCCACGACGAACTCCACCTCGACCGCAGCGTCGGACTCGACCAGTTCGTCGCCGAGATCACCGCGATCCCCGGCCTGGGTCCCTGGACCGCCCACGAGCTCGCGTTGCGGCTCGGCGAACCCGACGCGTTCCCGGCAAGCGACCTCGGCCTGCGCCGGGCTCTCGCACCCCACCAGCCGCTCACCACCGCGGCGCTGCAGCACGTCGCCGAAGCATGGCGTCCCTGGCGGGCCCACATCGCGGCCCGACTCTGGATGACCGCAGACCCGGCCCGTCGGACCGCCTGAACCGCCAGGACCCGCCCAAACCTTCCGGCAACCCACCGACCCTCACCGCGTGGGACCGCAACGATGCGCTGGCGGCAACGGTCAGCCAGAACCGGACGACGCGCCACCGCTACCCGCTCCAGACCGTGACTTCGTGCGCCCGGTCCGAGAACCTGCTGCCGCCCATGACAACACGATCCCTGTCTGTGCCAGCATGGGTCGGTTGGCCGCATTCGTGCGCGTGGCGGCGGTTGTCGCTCTGCTCGAGAACAGCCCATCTCGTCGCCGTGAGCCGTGAGACCGACGAGCACGAACCCTCGAACGAGACTCGAATCCGGTTCTTCGTGTCCGGCGTGCCGAGCATCCGGACCGCCTTGGCTGGTATGGCCGGCTTGGCGCAGCTCCCTCACGATCACCGGCGACTTACTCGCGTCGGCCAGGATCTCCTCGACGGTCATCTGGTCGGCGACCATGCCGACCACGGTTGCCACCGGCACCCGCAGTCCACGGATACCGGCCACACCTCCCAGCACCTCGAGATCTGTCGTGATCCGCTCGAAGTCATCACCTGCCTCCTCGAACGGGAAGCGTACGCTCGAGTCAGGCTCGAAGGCCGGGGGGTACCTGCGCCGGTGTGACACCCCGCACGACCCTCGACCCGCGCGCAAGGGGGACTACCGAGCAGGCTCGGACCTGCGGTCCTTGATCTGCAGACCAGGCTCGACAACGGCCGTAGCTGCACGCCGGCGAGTTCACGGACGGCCGTTGACAGACATCTGCGTTGGTCCGCAGATGCTTCCGGTTTGCTGGGGCCGGGACCGCTTGCAGCCGGCCACCGTGGTCCCGAGGTCTGGCTGCTGGGGAACCCGTTCCTTCTCTGTCAGGCTGGGGTGGCCGTGCCAGCCCGTATCGAGGGCTGTCTTGCAGCTGTTCGCCAGGGGCGAGGTGGTGCAGATCGACGCACCGGCGAGCTTCGAGCTGAGCCCGACCTCCGCCGACTGGGAGGACAACGGCCCTGGCTGGTCGGTCATGGCGACGGTTGGATGCGTCTCCTCCGAGTGAACCAAATCGAAGGTGGCTCGTCGTGGGGGCTGTCATCCTGGGCGCGGCCGTGGTGGTGGAGGTGGCGCTCACCGTGCATGGTGTCCGTACCCGGTCGCGTCAGCACCGTGCCCGTGCGGTCGCGAGGGTCGTCTGGTGTGCGGGGCTCCTGCTCGTCTTCGGAGTCGGGCGGCTCGAGTGGAGTCCGCGCTACTACGCGTTGCTGCTGGTGTCGGTGCTGCTGGCAGGTCACGGCCTGTGGGCGCTTCTTCGAGCCAGGTCGGCCGACGAACCGCTCGAACCCTGGCGGACAATCCGGACGGGGACGATGGTCACGCTGCTGATGTTCGCGGCGACTCTGCCGGCGATCGTGTTCCCTGAGTACGAACCGGTGCCCGCGACCGGCGAGTACCGCGTTGCGACGGTGACCCGGACCTATGTCGACCCGTCGCGCCGTGGGGTGGTGACCGACGACGGTCGATCCAGACGGTTGACCGTGCAGTTCTGGTTCCCCGATGTCCATCACGACGATGCGGCTTCCAGCCATGCCCTGCTCGTCTACTCGCACGGCGGGGCCGGGCTCCGAACCGCCAACGCTTCCCTGTTCGCCGAGCTCGCTTCGCACGGCAAGGTGGTGGCCTCGATCGATCACACCCACCACAGCCTGTACACCACGGACACCGCTGGGCAGACGACCTGGATCGATCGCACCTTCTGGCGGGAACTGAACCAGGAGGACGCCCGTGAGGACCGGCAGGGCAGTCTGCGCTTCTACCGCAGGTGGTTGGAGGTCCGTATCGACGACCTGGACTTCGTCATCGATCATGTGCTTCGTGAGGCCGCGAGTACCGAGCGGGCGACGCCGTACGCACTCGTCGACGGCCGCCGCATCGGGGTCATGGGGCACTCGCTGGGTGGATCCGCGGCTCTCGGGATCGGCAGGACCCGAGACGACATCAGCGCGGTCGTCGCTCTCGAGTCGCCCTTGTTGTGGGACATCGAAGGTGTCGAGGCAGGGGAGTTCGTCTGGAACCAGAACCGGTATCCGGTTCCGATGCTCCACATCTACTCGGACCGTTCGTGGGGAAGCCTCGGCGAGTGGCCGCAGTATGCCGCCAACCATGCCCTGCTCCAGGAGACGGATCCGACCGTCGTGAGCATGCACCTCGCCGGTGTCGGGCACTTCGGTCTGACCGACCTGGCCCTGACGAGTCCGCTGATGACCAGGCTCCTCGACGGGTGGAGGAGTACACGGGACCGGCGGTCCGCACTCGAGGCCGTGAACGAGGTCACCCTCGAGTTCGTCGAAACCCACCTGTAGGGGAGGCGCTCGCTGACGAGCGACACGGACGTCGGGCTCAACGTGCCGGCACTCCCCGGGGGCCCCCCTGCGGGTACTGATCCTGCGGTGTACGCGCTGGCGGCAGACTTCGAGTCCCTGCAGACCCGGGTGGTCGACGCCGGGGTGAAGTACCGGCCCCACGACCGGTACCCCGGCTTGCAACGTCTCTGCGTCGAGGACTGCTTCGACAACCGACGGGTGTTCCTCCAACCCGCTCCCTGAACCGGGACGATCCCGCCGTTCAGCCGACGGGGCGCACGGAGGCGACCAGCTGCGGGACGAGGGTCTCGGCGAGCCGGTCAGCGTCGATGCAGCCGTCGCGAACGAACCGTGAGCGTGCCGCCATCGATACCGCGCCGTACAGCGCGTGGGCACTGAGCCCGGTGTCCTCGACTTCGAACCTGCCCGCGTCGACGCCCGCGGCGAGCAGCTCCTCGAGTGGCCGCAGCACCGGTGTCTCCATCGCCACGGTCAGCGTCTGCATCGGGGAGAGCGTCGCCATGCGGGCGAGCAGGACCGTGCACAGGGTCGGGTAGGTCGCGACGGTGCGGACCACCGCGCACAGGACCGCTTCGAGCTGCGTCAGCGGATCCTGGCTGCCACCGGCCGCAGCGGACACCTCGGCACCGACCGTCTCGATCTTGTCGAGCAGCAGGAAGTCGACCAGCTCGTCACGTCCCGAGAAGTAGTAGTAGAGGGTGGCGCGAGGGATCTGGGTGGCCGCAGCCATCTCGTCGACGCTGGGCGCACGATCGCCGGTCAGCACCTCGTCCGCCACGGCACGCAGCCGTGCCGCCAGCTCGGTCGGGGGGCGCTTCACCCTCGAGACGGTACCACTCAGGCGGCGGAATCAGACGGCATTCTCAACGGTTGTCCAGCTGACGTGCTCGGCCGCTCCCGATGACAGAAGGCACCCAACGATGGCGACGACCTCGACCTCCGGATCCGCCTACCGCTACGACCACTTCCGCCTGTCGCACCTGCTGGCGGACATGCGCTTCGATCCCGACACGCCCACGACCGGAGACCGCCTGCCGCAGCTCGATCTGGACACCCTGGACGGCGGGCGCATCACCTTCGAGGACCTCGACCGCCCACACCTGTTCGTGTTCGGCTCCAACACCTGCCCGATGACCGCTAGCGCGGGGGACGTGCTCGGTGCACGGCATCACGAGTTCGGCGACAAGATCCGCTTCGTTCTCGTCCAGGTCCGAGAGGCCCACCCCGGCGAGCACCTCCCTCAGCCCAGCAGCATGGAGGAGAAGCGAGCGCACGCACGTCGACTCCGCGACACGCTGAACGTGGACTTCACCGTGGCGATCGACGACTTCGACGGCAGCTTCCACTCGTCGCTGGACCCCAAGCCCAACGCCGCCTACCTCGTCGACCGCCACGGCAGGATCCTGTTCCGGTCGATGTGGGCCAGCGACGAACCGGGGCTGCGAACCGCACTCACCGCAACCATCGAGGGCCGCACC
>SLLJ01000214.1 GCA_007134165.1 Nitriliruptoraceae bacterium
GAGGGCAACGATTCGGTCGCGCAGCTCGCCGATGAGCGCGTCTACTGGGGCCACCACCCCACGACACGCAGCATCCCCAACCTCCTGCGCAACGCCCGGTTGAGCATCACCGTGCTGCGTCAGGAGCGTCCGGACGTGATCATCTCGAACGGTGCGGGCATTGCCCTGCCGTTCTTCTACATCGGCCGCTTGATGGGGATCACGACCGTGTTCATCGAGGTCTTCGACCGCGTGTTGTCCGCCAGCCTGACCGGGAGGCTGTGCCGTCCAGCAACGAGCCTGCTCCTGCTCCAGTGGGAGGAGCAGCGTGAGATCTACGGCCGCGGCGAACTCGTTGGTCCGCTGTATTGAGTCCCGCGACGGTTGAAGGAGGGTGACGTTGCGCACCAAAGACCAGGAGCAGAGAGCGGTCGTCTTCGTGAGCGCCGGCACCGACAAGCGTTTCCCCTATCCCCGCCTCATCGAATGGACCGCTTCGTGGGCGACGTCGCATGACGACAAGGTGGACGTGCTCGTCCAGGCCGGGATCACCCCCTGCCCAGACCTCCCGTCCGCTGCGGAGTACCCCCCGCAGGAGATGAGGCGGCTGCTGCGAGGATCGCATGCTGCGGTGATGCAAGGCGGTCCCGGGGGCGTGATGACGGCACGGTCCTGCGGGCTGCTGCCGATACTCGTGCCACGGCGCCACAAGTTCGGGGAAGCCGTCGACGATCATCAGGTCGACTTCGGACGTTGGGCCCAGGACCGCGGTCTGACGCTCACCGTCGAGACCGAACCGGCCCTGCACACGGCGCTCGATGCCCTGCTCGATGAGCGCACCCGTTATGCCATCGACCCGCCGCCATCGCCGACGCTTGGCACCGTGCAGCGCATCGAAGCCGAGATCGATCGGCACTTCGCGGCCGGTGTCGGGAGATCGAGGCGATTGAGAACCGGCCGGCGACGTCAGGCAGCGGTCGCCGGATCCACACGCGGACGCGGGCAACCCCTTTTCGGTCCGTCGCCAGGGGAGCCTCTCGGGCCGAGATCTCTGCGCTCCTGATCGGGTCCGGGCTGCAGCCAGCCCGGCCCGTGACGAATGCGAGACCCGGAGGCAGGTAGCCAGAGTCCCGAGTCCTGTGGACGGCATCCGTGGCCGCCGCCCGTGGTTGCTGCATCGCCCCGTGCCACCCGGAGGTGGACTCTCCGTGTGCAGGTCAGGCCTCGACGAGGTCGCCGGGGACGGCGGGCGTGAGCGCGTCGAGCAGCAGCGCCGCCAGGCTGATCCCGTCGCACAACACGCCGTCGACGATGGCCTGGTGGCGTTCGCGCTCGCTCCACCAGGCGACTTCAGCGACCTCCCCGGTACCGATCGGCCGGGCGATTGCGTCCGCGACCCAGGCACGTACCGCGACAACCTGCTGGCGCTGCAGTCCGGTGTCCGGATGGAACGCACCCAGGGATTGCAGGCGCACGGCACGGGCCCCGGTCTCCTCCTCGAGTTCGCGTGCGGCATCATCGACCGGCGCTTTCGACCTGCCGAAACCGCGCGGCAACTCCCACATCTCGGTGCCCAGCGTCGCCCGGAACTGGCGGACCACGGCGATCCTCTGCCGGGGGTCGCGGGCCACGACGACCACCCCGGCGCAGGCGTTGGTGGGGGAGATCTGCACCCGGGGAGCTGAACTGCGGGGTCCGAACTCATGCACCACCTCGACGCGGATCGGCGAGTCGGGATACGCCGGTCCGGGCAACCGTTGGTCGGAGTGGCGGCGGGCGCGGCTCATCCGCGTGGCCACAGATCAAAACGGCGCTGCATCCGGCCGGGACGCAGGGTCAGCAGCACCTCCAGTTCCGGCAGCAGCGTCACCACGACCAGCATCAGTGCGAGCGCTACAACGAGGGGGATGTCCACGAGCAGCAGCGTGGTGGCGACCAGGGTGAGTGCCACCTTCAGCGCGGTGATCCTGTAGCGGCGGGCCGGTTCGGGTTGCGCGAGTTCCTCGGACAGCATCCGTGCGACCGTTCGGGCAGCCCGTCGTTGCGCGCGCTGATCCGCACCCGGACCGACGGTGGCCGCAGCGTCGCGCAGCCGGTGGCGCATCGTGCTGAACAGCTCCGGCGGCATGCGGCGGATGCCGGCGAGGAAGCGACGATCGATGCGCCCCGCTATGGCATCGTGGTCGACCAGAGCCAGGTCGTTCTCGGTGTCGACGTCGGTGTCCACGACCTCGAGGTCCAGGACCACGGCACCGGCCTGGCGGGCCTGCGATCGCAGGGAGACCAGATCGACCCAGCGGTGCAGGCACGACCGGGCGTCGGTGGTCAGCCCCATGGCGTGTTCGTCGATCCAGTCGTAGGCGCTGGAGCGGGAACGTATTGCGAGCCCGTTCGGCTCCAGCAGCTCATCCGGGCGGTCCGTCTGGAACGCGGCACGCAGTTCGGCGAGCAGCCGGTCGGTCGCCCGGGTGGTCCGGGCGGCGGCTGCCGCACCGCGCAGCATCAGCCTGGGGGTGAGGTCCGCTCGACGGATCCCGTCGTGGGTCATCGCGATGACCTCAAGTTGGTCGGCGGCGTCCAACCAGGCCTCCCACCGGCGCTGGAGAGCAGCTGCCTGCTCCCCCGGGCACCCCCACGGCTTCGAGTGTCCAGGCGACTTCCGCCGCGGTTCCAATCTCATCGCACCGCGTGACGAAGCGTTCGCCCGACAAGCCCGGGAGCCGTTCGGCGACCTGACCGCGGGACGGGCTGCTACCCGCTGTGGCGGGCAGCAGCGACCACCTGAACCTCCGCAGCTTGGTCCCGGGCTCGGCGCCGGGGTAGCGCATCAGGCTCGCCAGCGATGCCTCCAAGCGCAGCCGTGGCGGCAGCGAAGGGGCAGCGAGCTGCTCAGGAACTCCCACCCGC
>SLLJ01000092.1 GCA_007134165.1 Nitriliruptoraceae bacterium
AAGCAACGCTGCAGCAGGCGGGCCAGGTAGGCGGCGGTCAGCAGGCTGCCGGCCACGATCGCCACCGCCCACCACCACTGCCCGGTGCTGATGCTGGCCACCACCAGGTACCACTTGGCGACGAACCCTCCCGTCGGTGGCAGCCCGATGAGGCTCAGGCCGGCGACGCCGACCGCGAAGGCGGCCAGCGGCCGGCGGGTCGCCGCGCCCTCGAGCCGCTCGACGGTGTCGCCACCCATGGTGTGGGCGAGCAGGGCGACCGCGAGCAGCAGCGCCGCCTTGGGCAGGGCGTGGGCGATGGCGTGCAGGACCCCACCCACCCAGGCCTCGACGGAGCCGGCCCCGATCATCGGCACCGCCATCAGCAGCAGCCCCAGCTGCGCCACCGTGGAGTAGGCCACGACCTGCTTGACCCGCGGTGCGCGCAGGGCGGTGAGCCCGCCCCAGACCACGGCGATCACCCCGAGCGCCCCGAGCAGCTGGACGAAGGCGGTGGTGGCCAGCTGCGGCACGCCCTCGCCCCAGATCCGCAGCAGCACCACGAACGCGCTCTTGACGACCAGCGCGGACAGCAGGGGGCTGACGGTGGTCGGCGCGAGGGTGTGCGCCGCCGGCAGCCAGAAGTGCAGGGGCACGACCGGCACCTTGAGCAGCAGCCCGACGGTGAGCAGCGCGAGGCCGAGGCGTCCGACGGCGTGGTCGCCGAGGTGGCCCGGCAGCTCGGCGATGACGACCGTGCCGGCCACCGTCCAGACCAGTGCGGTGCCCACGAGGAAGGTCACGGAGGCCACCAGCTCGGCGAGGAAGTAGCGGGTGCCGGCGACCAGGCGTTCGTGCCCTCCGCCCAGCACCACCATCGCGGCCCCGGCCACGGCCACCAGCTCCAGCATGAGGTAGGCGGTGAACAGATCCCCGGCGAGGAACAGCCCGTGCAAGCCGGCCAGCAGCGCCAGCGACAGCGGCCCGTACACCGGGCGCACACCTCCGCCCCCCAAGCGCTCCAGGAGGGCGAACGCGGTGGTGACCAGCAGCACGGTGGTGCTCAGCAGCACCAGCGCCGCGGACAGGCCGTCGGCGATCAGCACACCGACCACCAGTTCGACGCCGCCGATCTCCACGCTGCTGCGGCCGGCGGCGACGACGTCGCGCACCAGCAGCAGCGCGGCCACCAGGGTCAGCGCCGAGGTGGCGAGGGCCACGGGCAGCTGCCGCCGCGGGGCGAGGACGGCGGCGAGCCCGGCACCCAGGGCCGGCAGCAGGAGCACCCCGAGGATCACGGCCATCGCAGGGGGTCCCGGTCGAGGTCGAGGTCGGTGCCGCGCTGCTCACGGCCGCGCCGCTCGAGGGCGCGGGCGAAGACGAGCAGCCCCACCAGCGTCAGCGCACTGACGGTCACGACAAGGATCGCCGGCCCGACCGCCGGCCCCGACCACAGGGTGAGCGCGAGGCCCCCGGCGGCGAGCAGCACCAGGCCACGCAGCCGCCGGGCGGTGCGACGGGCACGGAACACCTCGACCGCACCCAGCAGGTACAGGCCCGCTGCCAGGATCGTCACCACCCCGCTCATGCGCCCGCCCACCGGGGAAGCCCACGGGGCTGAGCGCCCCGTGGGGTGGACGGACGCGGGCGGGTCACGGCAGCTCCTCACATCATACGCAATAAAATGCGCGAAAAGAATAGCGCATGTTGGCGCGCCTGTCACCTCGACGCCTCTGGCGCCGGGCCCGGCGATCCGCACACGGGCGGGCGCCGGGCCGCACGATGCGACCCGGCTCCGCAGCTCGGCGCCGCGAACCACCTGGCCGTCGGCCGGTGGGCGGTGGAACCGACCGTGGCTACGAGAGGCGCCCGAGCATGGCCAGCAGCTCACCGACGGTGTGCTCGTCCTCGAGGGGGTGGCGCAGGTTGCCGTCGGCGTTGATCGTGTAGTGGTTGCGACGCCCGGTGCGCTTCCGGATCACGTAGCCGGCCTCGACCAGGTCGCTGATGATGCCCTGCACCGCCCGCTCGCTGATCCCGACCTCCTGCGCGATCTCCCGACCCCGCATGTCCGGGTTCTGCGCGATGCACACGAGCACGTGCGCATGGTTGGTCAGGAAGGTCCACGAACCATCGGGACCCCGGGCCATCGTCACCACCTTCCGCTGCGGCGATGCCCGATCCTACCAACAAGCGAAGCAAAATTCATACGTCTGGGCGTGCGCGCACGAAACCCCCGCTCACGCGAGTTCCGGGCACCGCGTGGCGGCAACCGCGGCATGCGACGGCACGCGACGAGGAGACGGCGGCAAGACGCCAGAATGTCGGCAGACCTCGGGCCGGCCGTCGGCAGCCGGCAGAATGATCCGAGCCAGCCACAACCCGAGAGCCACCCATGACCAGCCTCGCGATCCTGCCGATCACCGCCGCGGACGTTGGCTTCCTCGAGGCGATGCTGGTGGAGGCCGCCTACTGGCGGCAGGACACCCCGCGCCCCCCGGTCGCCGAGGTCCTGCACGACCCGGACCTCGCCGTCTACCTCGAGGGCTGGGGACGACGCGGAGATCATGGGCTCGTCGCCCGCGTCAGCGACGGACCGGCCGGGGCCGTCTGGGTTCGCAGCTTCGACCGGGACCGTCACGGCTACGGCTACGTCGACGACCGGATCCCGGAGCTGACCATCGCCGTCGACGCCCCGCACCGACGGCGGGGTATCGCGCGCTGCCTGATGAGCAGCATGCTCGCCCACCAGCGGCTCAACGGGGTACCGGCCGTGAGCCTCAGTGTCGAGCGTGAGAACCCGGCCGTCACCCTCTACGCGCAGCTGGGCTTCGAGGTCCACGAGCAGACCTCCATCGACCAGACCATGGTCTGCCGACTCGAGCGTTGAGAGCACCCCGGCGTGGGAACCGCACGAGCGGGGCGATCACGACACGTCGGACGCGGGCACGGCGCGCGCTGCGGCACCGGTCGGCTCGCCATCTCCCGGAGAACGGTTCATGCTGCCGGGACCGTCCACCGCGAACACTCGTCCACCTCGCCAGCACGCCAGGCTGTGCGTACCAGGCGCAGCTCCCCTCTCACGTGCGCCGCCACCACACCGGCCCGAGGACGCCGGCGTGCTCGCAACCATCGACGGGGACTACCGCGCCTTCGGGGTGGAGATGGCGATGGACCCGGCCGGCGCCGCCGTGCTCAGGAGGAGGTCGGGACCTCGCGTCGGTGCCCGCGTGCGAGCTCGGAGAGCGAGGCGGGATCGAGCTGCTCCACCCTCGCCACCGCGACCCGCAACGGGGTGGTGGCGCGCAGCGTGGCGGTGCGCCGCCCGCCTTCGAGCACGGCACGCTCCCCGACGATGGATCCGGGTCCGAGCTCCGTGACCGGACGCCCGTCGACCTCCACGACGACCACACCGTCGAGCAGCAGGTACAGCTCGGTCCCGGGCTCGCCCTGCCGGGTCAGCAGCTCGCCGGCCGCGAGCCGGCGCAGCTCGGGGCGCTCGCCGGAACGCATGATCCTGAGCGACAGCTCGCGTTCGACGGCGGTCTCGACCTCGGTGACCATCGCCTCGGCGCCGGTGAGCTCACCCCAGGGGGTGTGGTCGCCGATGTTGGCCTCGGCCCAGGTCTGGAAGTCGATGAACCCGCTCTTGGCGACCAGCGTCGAGGTGTGGTCGTAGATCCAGTGGCGGGGGAAGGCACTGGTGTTGACCACCTCGTGCTCCACCCGGCCGTCGGCGTGAATCGTGAGGCCGAGCGTGGTCCAGGCGGTGGGCGCGGCCACCCGCACGAACGGCGGCTGGCGCACCGGACGGGGCATCGGGCTCCCGGTCCGGCCCCCGGCGGTCTGCAGGAAGCGCACCCGGTCGGCGTGGTGCTCCGGCTGGCTGCGCAGCAGCGGGCACTCGACCCCGGGGATGCTGATCGTGCCGCCGAGCAGCCGCATGCGGGTGGCCGCGACGTGCGCGGTGCCGTCGTAGCCGGCGTCCACGATGCGTCCGGCGTCATCGACCTCGACGAAGGCGCCCAGCACGTTGGCCAAGCGGCAGCGGCCCTCGGCCACGAACTGCCCGACCTCCCCCAGCCGGACGGGGGGTGGGTCGTCGTAGTGGCCGATGCCGACGTCCATCGGCAGACGGACCGGGCCGGTGATGGCCTCGGAGGGGATCCACGAGATCGAGGTGACCGAGCCGTGGTGTCGCATCGGGCTGCCTTCCGCGGGGGCGGGTGGGCCGGAACGCAGGGCCTGTCCGGGGAGCATCGTGCAGCGGGCGGCGCAGGGGCAGGGCGCCTGCCGGTGGGTGGGGGTGTGGCTAGCCGTACCCCGGGCACACCGGTCCACCTCCTT
Source organism: Nitriliruptoraceae bacterium (assembly GCA_007134165.1). Taxonomy (GTDB): domain Bacteria; phylum Actinomycetota; class Nitriliruptoria; order Nitriliruptorales; family Nitriliruptoraceae; genus SKJO01. The sequence continues at coordinate 4,327 of SLLJ01000092.1, forward strand.
GCCGTCGGGAGCGCAGGCCGCGAGGGTGGCGGCCACCGTCGGGCAGGCCCGGGGCAGCCGGGTCCTCGAGCCGGGGGTGGCATGCCCGGGGGGTGGCATGCCTGGGAGGTGGCCTGCGCGGGGGGAGGCCGATCAGGTGACGGTGACGACGGGTGAGGTGGGTCGATGGGTGAGGCGGCACGGATCGGGGTGTTCCTCGCCGACGACAACCTGATCGTGCGCGAGGGCGTTCGTGCCCTGCTCGAGGTCGAGGACGACTTCACGGTGGTGGGCACCGCCGACGACTACGACGGCCTGGTGAAGGGAGCCGAGGCGGCGGCGCCGCAGGTGGTGGTCACCGACATCCGCATGCCACCGACCTTCCGGCGCGAGGGCATCGACGCCGCCAAGCAGGTCCGCAAGCGGCACCCCGGCACGGGCGTGGTCGTGCTGTCGCAGTACGACGAGCCGGAGTACGCGGTCTCCCTGCTCGCCGAGGGCGCGGCGGGCTACGCCTACCTGCTCAAGGACCGCGTCGGTGAGGGGGATCAGCTCGCCCGTGCGGTCCGGGAGGTGGCCAGCGGCGGCTCGATGCTCGATCCGGTCATCGTCGAGGCGCTCACCCGTCCGGTGACCGCGGAGGGCGACCTGACCGCGGAGGAGGAGGCGCTGCTGACCGCGATCGCGCAGGGCCGCACGATCAAGGCGCTGGCCCTCGCCCAGCGGACCACCCCAGCGTCCGTGGCCACCAGGATCGAGCGGCTGTTCGTCAAGCTCGCCGACGGGCTCTCGGCCGGCAGCGCCGGAAGCCTGGACCGCCTGCGCACCCTGCACCAGGCGATCGTCGACCGCGAGGAGCAGGGCGAATCGCTCTCCCGCCTGCTGCCCGGCGGAGTCGCCGACCTGCTGCATGCCCAGGGGCGCGGGGTCGGGGAGACCGACGAGCTTGAGGTCACCGTGCTGATGTCCGACATCCGCGGCTACACCACCATCGCCGAGGTGACCGATCCGAGCGTGCTGGCCGGGCAGCTCAACGAGCACCGTGCCGCCATGAACCGCGCGATCGTCGACCACGACGGCACCGTGATGCAGTTCGTCGGCGACGCGGTCATGGCGGTGTTCGGGGCGCCCGTGCCGCTCGAGGACCATGCCGAGCGGGCCGTCGCCGCCGCGCGGGCGATGCATGCCGCACAGCAGCAGGTCAACGACGACTGGGTGGCGCGCGGCCTGACGCCCTTCGGGCTCGGGATCGGGGTGTCGACCGGCCCGGTGGCCGCGGCGATTCTCGGCTCCGACGAGCGGCTCGAGTACTCGGTCGTGGGTGACACGGTCAACCTCACCCAGCGCGTCCAGCAGTGGGCGGACCCCGGCGAGACCGTGCTCAGCAGCGCCACCATGCAGGCGCTGAGCACCCCGATCGACGCCGAAACGCTCGAGCCCACCCTGGTCAAGGGCCGACAGACCCCCGTCACCGCCCACCGCCACCCACCCCGCCCCACCCCGGCCGGTCACCCATGAGCATCCTGCACGACCCCGACCGGGCCCGACAGCTGGGCTTCGCGCTGGCAGCAACCTCGGTCGTCGCCGTGGTCGTCGGCGTGGCGCTGTTCGTCGCCGCCGGCGGCATCCTCGCCGACTCGTGGCTGCCGCAGAACGCCTCCGCGGGGCTGGCGCTGGCCATCGCCTTCGCGGCGATGTTGCGCCAGCAGCCCAACAACGCGGCGGTGTGGGTGCTCGGGTGGGCGGCGGTCATCCTGTCCCTCGGCCAGGCACTGCTGATCGGCGTGAACGAGTGGGCGCTGGCCGACCTGGTGACCGAGGGCATCGCCGGGAGCCGGGCCGAGCTGACCTACGGCATGCTGCCCACCTGGCTCGCCTGGTCCCTGACCCTGCGCGACCTCATCTGGGTGCCGGGCTGGGTGTCGCTCATGACGCTCGCGCTGCTGCTCTTCCCGGACGGGCGGCTGCCCTCACCACGGTGGCGCCTGGCGGTCGGTGCCGCCCTGGTCGGGACGGTCGGCAACGTCGTGGTGCTGCTGATCGCCCTGCGACCCTCCGCTCGCTCGGCCCTGCCCCTGGAATCCTACCCCTTCACCCCGGCGCTCGAGGTCGCGGACCTCGCGACGTTCGCCGTGCTGCTCGGGGCGATCGTGGCCTCCGTAGCGTCGCTGGTGGTGCGCTACCGGGCAGCCTCCGGCGACGCCCGTCGACAGATCCGCTGGATCGCGGTGGGCGGCGGCATGGTCGCGCTGGCACACCTGCTGTGGCTGGTCGCGCTGGTCGACGCCGAGCTGGCCGAGCGCCTGGTCTGGCTGGGCGTGCTGGCCTCGGTCCCCGCGCTGGCGGCGTCGTACGCCGTGGCGATCCTGCGCTACCGCCTGTACGACATCGACGTGGTGATCTCCCGGTCGCTGGTCGTGGCCGCCCTGGCCGGGTTCATCGCCGCCGTGTACGTCGCGGTGGTGGTCGTCATCGGCCGGCTGGTCGGGATCGGCGGCGCCGACGAGGCCTCGCTGGGCCTGAAGGTGGCGGCCACCGCGATCGTGGCGGTGGCCTTCCAGCCGCTGCGGCGCCGGCTGCGCCGCTGGGCCGACCGGCTGGTCTACGGCCAGCGGGCGACCCCCTACGAGGTGCTCGCCGGCTTCTCCCGGCAGGCGGCCGGTGCCGGCGACCCCACCAACCTACAGCGCATCGCCGAGGTGCTGGCGGCGGGGACCGGCGCCGAGCCCGCCACCATCTGGCTGCGGGTCGGCGACCAGCTGCGCCCGGTCGCGTCCAGCGACGCCACCAGCGACCCCACCACCGACGCGACGCCGACCCCGGTCGCCGTGCACCACGAGGACCTGCCCGAGCTGCCCGGCTCGCTGGTCGTGGACGTGCGCCACGACCGCGAGCTGCTCGGCGCGCTCACCCTGACCAAGCCCCGCGCCGAGCCGCCGACGCGTCAGGACGAGGAGCTGACCGCGCGCCTTGCCCGCGGCTTGGCCCTGATGCTGCGAAACGCCCGGCTGACCGCCGAGCTGCGCGACCATCTGCGCGCGCTCGAGGCCTCCCGGGCGCGGCTGGTGCACGCCCAGGACGAGGCCCGACGCGCGATCCAGAGCCAGCTGGGCAGCGGCGCCCAGCAGCACCTCGACCAGCTCAGCAGGCACCTGGCCGATGCACGCAGGCACACCGCCGCCGCCGGCGCGCAGCGCACCACCGCCCTGCTCGACCAGCTCGAGCACGACGCCAACGACGCGGTGAACACCCTGGACAGCCTGGCCCGCGGCATCTACCCCCCGCTGCTCGAAGCCCACGGGCTACTCACCGCACTCACCGCGCAGACCACCCGGTCGGCCCTGCCCACCACCGTGCACGCCCCCGGTCTGCCCCGATACCCCCCGGACGTCGAGGCAGCGGTCTACTTCAGCATCCTCGAGGCGCTGCAGAACGCCAGCAGGTACGCCCAGGCCACCTCCGTGCACGTGCGGGTCGAGCAGCGTGACGACCATCTGCATTTCGAGGTCAGCGACGACGGCATCGGCTTCGATCCCTCCCACACCAGCCACGGCTCCGGGCTGACCGGGATCGCCGCCCGCCTCGACACCCTCGACGGCTACTTCAGCGTGCGCGCACGGCCCGGCAGCGGCACCCACCTCACCGGCCGCATCCCCCTCCCCGCCCTCGCCACGAAGGTCCCGGCATGAACGCCGAGCAGTCCGACACGCAGCCGTCGTGGCTCGCCGCCCACCGGCGGTGGCTCGCCGCCCACCGCCGACCGGTGATCGGGGGAGCGCTCGCGATCTGGACGGCCGGGATGGTCGCGTTCTTCACCCTGGTCATCGACTACGACCTCGACTTCTTCGGGCCGGTCGGTGGGCCGTGGGTCCTCGGCTTCGGCTCGTTCGCGATCACCGGGGCGGTGATCGAGGCCAAGCGACCCGGCCACGTGCTGGCGCTGCTCTTCCTGATCCTCGGCGTCACCACGCCGGTGGCCAACACCCTCCTCGCCGTCGCACTCGGGCCCCTCGCCGAGCATCCGATGTCGGTGCGCACCCTGGTGGTCGCGCTGAGCCTGACGGCGTCGACCATGCTGCTCCCGCTGTTGCCGCTGACGATGGTGCTGTTCCCCGACGGTCGGCTCCCGTCTCGGCGCTGGCGCTGGGTGCCGTGGCTGGTCGGTGGTGCCTGCCTCCTGGGTGGCACGGCTGCGTTCGCCGGGGGCGCGTGGGGCGGCGACCCCGATCAGACGCTGCTCGGCCCTCCCCTCGGCGGAGACCTGCTGTGGCTCGCCGACGTGGTCTCTCCGCTGTTCTTCGCCCTGATCCCGGCGCTGTTCGGCAGCGGCGCCATCGCGGTGGTGCTTCGCTTCCGCCGGGGGGATGCGGTCACCCGCCAGCAGGTGAAGTGGCTGGCGCTGGCCGCGCTCGTGCTCGCGCTGATCATCGTCTGGCTGTTCATCTCGTTGGGCGGGGCGACCTCGCCCGGTTCGGCCTCGGAGATCGTGGTGGCCGCAGGCATCGCGTTCGTGCCGGTCGGCGTCGCCATCGCGATCGTGCGCCACGGGCTGTACGACATCGATGTGGTGCTCAGCCGCACGATCGTGTTCGTGACCCTGGCGGCGTTCATCACGGCGGTGTACGCGCTCACGGTGGTGGGCATCGGCACGCTGATCGGGGATCCGACCAACCCGGCGCTGACCATCGGCACGACCGCGCTGGTTGCGCTGGTGTTCGAGCCGGTGCGTGCCCGGGTGCAGCACGTGGCCAACCGGGCGGTCTACGGCCGGCGGGCCACGCCCTACGAGGTCCTGACCTCCCTCGTCGACGACCTGCTGACCGGCGCGAGCGTCGGCGACCAACTCAGCGGGTTGGCGACGCTGCTCGCCGACGGCACGGGCGCGCGACACGCCACGATCTGGGTGCAAGTCGATGGGACCCTGCGCGCCGCGGCCTGTGCACCTGCGCACGCACCAGCCACGCACACGGAGGCCACCCTCGGCGCTGACGGTCAGGTCCACGTGCCGCAGGCCACGCACGTGGAGCCGGTCCGGCTCGACGGCGGCCTGCTCGGTGCGCTGAGCTTCGAGCGCAGGCGGGACGACCCGGTCACCCCCCACGACCGTACCCTGTTGTCCCAGATGGCAGGCCAGGCAGCGCTGGTGCTTGGCAACGCCCAACTGCGCGAACGGCTGCGCAACCGCGTCGAGGAACTGCGTGCCTCACGGCAGCGGCTCGTCGCTGCGCAGGACGAAGCCCGGCGCAAGCTCGAACGCGACCTGCACGACGGCGCCCAGCAGCAGCTCGTCGCGCTGAAGGTCAAGCTCGGCCTCGCCCGCAGCATCGCGGCCAAGGAGGAGGCCGGCGAGGAGGCCACCGAGCTCATCGCGGAGCTGTCGGCCACGACCGACCTCGCCGTGGACGCCCTGCGGACGCTGGCACGGGGCATCTACCCGCCGCTGCTCGAGTCCGAGGGGCTCGAGCGCGCACTGATCACCCATGCGCACCGCTCCCCGATCCCGGTCGACGTGTACGCCGGGGGGCTCGGCCGCTACGACCGGCAGGTGGAGGCCACCGTCTACTTCTGTGTCCTCGAGGCCCTGCGCAACGCGGTCGCGCACGCACAGGCAACGCGCCTGATGGTCCGACTCGACGACCGCGACGCTTGGCTGCACTTCGAGGTGGACGACAACGGCCGGGGGTTCGACCCGGCCGAGGTCGTGCACGTGCTCGGATGGACGAACATGGCCGACCGCATCGACGCGCTCGGTGGTCGGCTGTCGATCGACGCCCGCGCCGAGGGTGGAACGCGGGTGGCCGGGTCGCTGCCCGTGGGAGCACCAGCGCACGACGAGCACCCCGGCGTGCTGGCCACGGCCTGACCAGGGCCTGAACAGGGCCTGACCAGGGCCTGACCAGGGCCTGACCAGGGCCTGTCGGCTGGGCGGTCAGGCCGACCCGACCAGCAGCGAGTCGGGGCCGAAGTCGTCCTTGGAGACGAACGCGACCGCCCCGGCGGCGCTCGCGGCGGCCTCGTACTCGCTGCGGGAGTAGGTCGACAGGACCAGGATCCGCGCGGACGAACCCGACGCGACGATCCGCCGGGTCGCCTCCAGTCCGTCGATGCCGGGCAGGTTGACGTCCATCAGCACCAGGTCGGGCTCGAGCGCAGCAGCCAGGCCCACGGCGTCCTCGCCGGTCTCGGCCTCGCCGACCACCTCGAAGCCGTCGGACAGGTCAACCACGAGCCGCGCGGCGGAGCGGAACGCGGCCTGGTCATCGACGATGAGTACGCGTCGGGCGGAGTCGGTCATGGTCATCATGCCCGTATGGTGCCTGCGCTCGGCCCCGCCAGCGAACCGGCAATCCCCCCAACCGTGGTGCGGCCAGCACCACCTCTGGCGGGGTCCCACCGATCGAGATCGCCGGCCGTGCGTCGCAACGACCGGTGGCTCGTGGACCCGCCGACCGCCAGCACCGCGTCCTGCCGCGCTACCGCGCGCCCAAGCCCCGCAGACCGACCTCGGAGGCGTAGGTTCCTCCGGAGCCGATCGCCAGCCGTGCCGCCGGTCAGAGCCCAGCCGGCGCCACCGACACGCCGGCCTCGAGGGCTGCGGCGGACTGGCGATGGTCCCAGCTGGCCGCCACCACCCCGGCGCCACGGTCGGCGACCTCGAGCGCCGTGGCCAGACGCACCGCATCGGCACCACACAACCGCAAGGCGCAGCCCCAAGACCCCGACCGTGCCCGTCCAGTCGAGGACGACAACACCAACGTGCGCCGGTCGTGGCTGTCCGGCTGGGCACGCCAGGTCGCTGGGCGGGCCGGAGCAGGTGCGGTGGCAGCGGTGGCTGCGGCGTGCGCGCTGCGCTGCTGTCCGTGCGCTGAATGTGCCGGACAGCGGTCGGCGTGGCCGGTCGCTGGATGTGGCGTACGCAAGCGGTCATGGGTGACCGGGTGGGTACGCCGCATGGTCCA